>JAYUUW010000127.1:0-8938 GCA_043754665.1 Anaerolineales bacterium
GGGGCAGTCCCAGCAACCAATCAGGATGAGCCAATGTTGCACGATTTGACCGAGTAGTTTGGCATACACCTCACACAGAATATGCCAGGGCTTGGCCGAGCGCCAGTCATCAATCTGCCCGTGGCTCTTCCACAACTTGAACAACAACTCGATCTGCCAGCGCACCCGCGCCAGCACGCCAGCTTCCGCCAGGCTTAATTGCGCCGCGGGCACATTCGTGATGTAGATGGTCCACTCCGCCAGGGCCAAGCCTTCGCGGCTCACCGGCTGCCCGCGACGGCGGGCCTCGAGGTTCAACCGCCGCCGCCGCGCTTGCGCCACAGCCAGCGGCACCCGCACCGCCAGCAAGCGGCACGGCACCTGGTCAGCGGCGCCCACCCGCAGCGGCGTATCCACGCACGTGGCCGCCGGCTGGGTCTTGAGCCACTCGCTCGTCACCCAACACTGCTCATCGGCGGTCACCAGCCGGGTGCCGGCCGGTAGCCGGCTTAGCCAGAAGCTGCCCTGGGCATCGGCCGTCCGCAAGTGTTCCAGGTTGAAATAGCCCAAATCCGACAGGCTCAAGGCCCCGGGCGGCAAGTCCGGCAATTGCCCGCCAGCGGTGCGGTCGGCCGTGCGCCCGGCGTGCAGGGCGACCGCCGCCAACGTTCCCCGCTGCAGTTCCCAGCGCACCTGAACTTTGAGCGCTGCCGCTCCATCGCCGCTGGTTTGCCCGCCCCCACACCCGGCCCAGACCTCCGCCAAGGCCGTCGGCAAACTAATCGTGGTGCTGTCTTGGACATACACCCCGGCGAAGCGCCGCCATACGTTCACATCCACTGGGCGCGCTTGCACCAATTGCTGGACCGCCGTCTCCAACACCTGTCGCAAACAGGCCGCCGCCGTTTCCCCCAAACGCTGCTCCAAGCCTTGGGCGCTGATGGACACGCCGACGGCCACCGCCGCCTGGGCGAGTTCTTCCCGGCTGGCCTGCGGATTAGCCAGCCAGCCAAACACCAGCGCCTGCGTCAGTTCGGCCCCGCCCAATTTCGAGGTCCGCTGCACAAAGCCACTCATCCGACCCGCGCGTGCCGCCACTTCGCCCAAAATCACTTGCATCGCCTCTGCCACCTGCGGTATGCTGGTCATTAGGAAGTCCTCGGGTACTCATTTTTGGTTTGCCAACCGCAATGATGATTCAAGGGCTTCCTTTTGTCACTTCTTAGGTTGATGCCTATTGGGCGGTCAATTGACCGCCCCTACGTTTTCCGGCAATGTTGTTCAGTCAAGCAGTAGGGGGCCACGCTTAGCGAAAGCCGTACTCCAGCAGCTTGGCCGTCATGCTGCGCACGCGGGGGTGGTCACTGTGCAGGAAGCTCTCGGCGTAGATGTGGTCGGTGGGCGTGGCCTGCATGGTCTGGGCGAATTCCAGATTGCCGGCGTACATCTTGCGCAGGCGGGCCTCGTGCTCGGGCAGCGTGGGCGGCGCGGCGAAGTTGAGCGTGGACATGCGTCGGCCGGTCTTGCCGCCGAAGGAGGCGTGCCAGGTGGCCTGGTTGAACATGACCACATCGCCGGGCTGCGACTCAAGCGGAAAGCACGGTACGTCGCGGGCGGCGACGGCAAACGGGGTGATGGCCGGGTCCTTGGAGCGCTTGAGGGCCTGAAGGTCGTCAAACAGCGGCGGGCGGTGCGAGCCGGGGATGACGCGCAGTGCGCCGGTGTCTTTAGCCACCGGGTCGAGATAGAACGCCACCTTGATAAAGCGGTAGTCGGGCCGCCCGGCATCGGGGTGCCAACTGGTGTCGCCCACGTACAAATTGCCGTCCGAGCCGACCCACACAAAGCCGGGGCCGAGCAACTGCTCCATGGCCTCGTAGATCAGGTCGGTCTCTACCAGACGGGCCAACGGCGCGCGGCGCTCCAGAAAGCCGAGTACGGCCTGACGCTTCTCGCCGGCGAAGGCCTCGCCGCGCCGGTCCTCGGCCAGCACGGCGTCAAACTCCGCGCTGATCTCGGCGGTCTCGGCGGGCGTGAAGGCCTGCTTGAGCAAGATAAAGCCAAAGGTTTCAAAGTGGGCGATTTGTTCGGGGCTGAGCATGGGGGAGCCTCCGCAGCGTGGGGGACGGGTTACATCAAGATGGTGAGGTCGTCGCCGTCCACGGCAACTTCCCAGGTGGGTAGCTTGCGCTTCGGGTAGGCCAGGCATTGGCCGGTGGTGATGTCAAACTCCAGCGCGTGCCACGGGCAGACGATGATCTCGCCGTCGTGCTGCCAGGCGCGCTGCCAGCCGGTTTCGGCGCTGGCGACCACCGTGCCGCTGACCGCGCCCTGGCAGAGCGGTCCATTCTGGTGAAAGCAGGCGTTGGGCAGCGCGTAGTACCGGCCGTGGACGTTGAACACGCCGATAGACCGGCCGCGCACCTCGACCACAACGTGCGCGCCCTCCGGCAGGTCGGCCACCTTGGCGACGACGTAGGGCTGGGTCACCGCACCGGCTCTTTCAGGCCGAGCAGGCGCATGGCGTTGCCGCCCATGATCTTGCGCCGCACCGCGTCCGACAGCGGGATTTGCAGCACCTTGCTGGGGTGGTCAAAGTCGTGGTGCGGCCAGTCGGAGGCGAACATGACCGAGTCCTCGCCGCCAAAGAGCGTGAGCAGCGTGGCCATGTCGGCCAGGTGCTCGGGCTCCTCAATCGGCTGGGTGGCGAAAAACATCTTCTTCACGTAGGTGCTGGGCCGGTCCTTTAGGATGGCGACCTCGCGGCGGCGTTCGGCGTACTCTTTGTCCATGCGCAGCATGATCCACGGCACCCAGGCCACACCGCCCTCGGTGAAGGCGATCTTGAGCTCAGGGAAGCGCTCGGGCACGCCGGTCTCGATCATGCTGACCAGGTTGGCGACCAGCGCCAGCGGGTGCGCGAGCAGGTGCGTGGCGAACATGGTCTCGTAGCCCTGCAGGTTGAACGGGAAGTTGGGGTGGACGAGCGTGACGCTGTGCAGCATCACCGGCAGGCCGGCGGCCTGGGCGGCGGCAAACATGGGGTCGTAGCGGCGATTGCCGTACAGCGGGTCCACAACGCAGGTGGGCAGGTAGACGGCCACGACGTGCGGGTGGCTGGCGTAGCGCCGGATTTCGGCGGCGGCGGCTTCGGGGTCGTGGTGCGGCGCGATGATGGCGCCCTTGAGGCCGTTGTCCTGCGTGAGCCATTCTTCGACCAGCCAGCGGTTATAGGCGCGGGCCAGGGCCACGGCGTAGTCGGTCTGCTTAAGGCCGGCGTGGCTGAGCAGGTGGTCGGGGAAGATCACGCCGATATCCACGCCCAGGTCGTCCAGGTCTTGCCGCATCTGCGCGGCGGAGGTGACGGTGTTGCGCCGGTCGCCGCCGCTCTGCGGGAACGATGGCCACAGGCCGATGGACGGCGCGAAGCCGGGGATGTCGAGATAGCGGGCCGGCACGGTGGCGAGGTGCTCCAGCGTTTTGCGCCAGGGCATCTCAATGTACGGGGCGAGTGTGGCGGGCGTCTCGTGGGCGTGAACATCCACATCCACGACGAACAGGCCGTTGGTCTTGGGGGTATGCCCCGCCAGGGTGCTGCTTTTCATCTAGCCTCCACAAACAGTGCGTGGGCTAAGCGCCGGCCGGCGGCTTGCGATAGAATGGCCCGGGCGTTAGGTCGTGTCAATATATCGTACATTCCGGGTTTTGTTAATTACCGGGCGATTGATCTACAATGCTCATTGAGTGAACGAAGATGCGGCCCTTTGCTAGGGTTGCCGTCCATTTCAGAAATTCAGAGCATTGCCAAGCGCCGTCGTCGTCTGCTCAGTCACGATATGACTAATACAATGCGTGCCACTGGCGTCATGCTATGCCTGCTTCTAATGAGCTGTCGCCCGCAACTTCCGACTGCAAGCCTGCCCACCCCACTCCTGACAAGCACGGCTGAATCAACGCCAACCACTCACGTCTCTCCCACAGTTATTTCGTCTCCGCCTGTCACAGCGCTCTTTACACAGGAACTAGAGGGTTCTTCACCACCTCCGATCGCCGAACTTGGCCGCACTCTATTGTTGATGTATCAGCCAATTGCGGAGGCGTGGTTATCGGATATCTGGCTAGTGATACCCGATTCGCAGAGCATTGTGCCATTTCGCACCCACAATGCGAACGTCGCCTATTGCTGCGGACGTTGGTCACCAAATGGGCAGCAGATTGCCTACGTGCAAACGTCGATTGATGATTCGGCCTCTTCACTTTGGATAAGCCGAGCCGATGGCAGTGGCAACCATCAAGTTGGATTGGCCGAACGCCGGGAGTCGTCGCCCGAAGAATCACTGCTGCCGGGCGTGCAAATAATCTATCCCTGGGGTTGGACCGCAGACGGCAGTCAATTGGTCCTATCATTCGGCGATGACGTCAACGCAATGGACAGCGAGACGGGCAAACTCCGGCAACTCGATATCGCGTCAGTGCTGAGTGGTCTCGACATTGAAGTCGTAACAGCGAGCGCCCACTTTGCCGCCTACGTGCCGGCGACCAATGAGCTCGTGCTTTACGGCAAACGAGAAAATAGATTTGTTTTCGCCATTTGGAGTATGGAGTCTGATGACCATGGCAGCCTGATTACACCCCCGGCTGACTATATGCCTGTACATGATCCAGGTCGCGAAGTAGCATTATCACCCGATGGTCGTTACGTGGCCCTGACTGACTATGATCGGACCACAGTGCAAGAGCGACTGTGGATTCTGGATCGCGAGCGTGATAGTTGGCGGCTAGCGATTTCGCGCCCGGCCGCGTACCTACCAGATACCGTGCAATGGTCAGATGATCAAAAATGGATCGCTTGGTCATATTCTGACAGAGATTTACAGGTCCAATTTCCTCTTTATGTCGCCTTCTACAATGTTGAGCTTGGATCACTAGCAAGCGAATTCGCAGCTTCTGACAATACCACCTTTGTGCCGAACACCATCGTTGGATGGACGACAAGCGCCACAGGAAAGGCAGCGTTTGCCATATTGGAATCCCCAGGGCGCGGACTCATTCTGCTCGACCCCAACGGAAACGCGCCCAGCATTGTGATGAGCAATGCGAAATTGGAGGCACTATTGCCATTTGCACCCGAGACGATGACAACTTGGGCATGGCAACCTTGGCCCCAATAGCCCGATCTTCACCCGCGAGACCCTGAACCCAACCGCCTCGGTTAGGAAACTGAGGAGAAGGAGCGCCCATGTTGTTCAACAAAGCACGCGCCACGGAGTACATGCGCCGCTGCGGGCTAGACGCCCTGGTGGCGACCTCGTGGGCGAACATCACTTACCTCACTGACTACTACGCGTGGATTGACCCGCTGTTCAAGGAATACATGATGGCTCCGGGCGCGTCGTCGCACGTGAGCCAGGGCTATGCGTTGTTCCCGCTGGAGGGCGAGCCGGCGCTGATCGTCAGCCCGCTGAGCGTGGTGAACGCGGCCGATAGCTGGGTGAGCGAGGTGGTGACGTACGGCGCGACGGGCATGGACGACAGCTTGCCGCCGGTGCCGCTGGCGGCCAAGCACCAGCGCCTGTACGACAGCCTGCATCGGCCCGCGCTCGGCGCGACGCCGACCGAGGCGCTGCTGGCGGTGCTGAAGGCGCGCGGGCTGAGCGGGGCGCGCATCGGGCTAGACATGGAAGGGCTGACCGAGCCGGCGCGGCAGGCGCTGGCGGGCGCGCTGCCCCAGGCCCACGTGAAGAATTGCAGCAATTTGCTGCGGCTGATCCGGGCGGTGAAAAGCCCGGAAGAGCTGGCGCGGCTGACGCGCGCGGCCGAAATCAACGAACTGGCGGCGCTGGAGAGCCTGGCGCTGGGGCGGCCCGGGCTGGAGGTGGGCGAGCTGGCGCAGCACTACCGCAGCCGCATCGCCGCGCTGGGGGCCGAGTTTGACCACTACTCCTACTGCATTCGCGGCATGGGCATTGCCGGTGAGCCGGCCTACACGCTGGTGGAGGACGAGGTGATGTTCGTCGACTTTGGCTGCCTGGTGGGGCGGTACTTTTCGGACACGGGCATGACGTTTGCGCTGCGGCCCTTGGCCCCGCCGCTGGCGGCGCGGCATGCGGCGCTGCGCGAGGCCATGGCGGCGGGCATGGCGGCGGTGAAGCCGGGGGTGCCGTGCTCGGTGGTGCACGCCGCGATGTGGGGCGCGCTGACCGAACGCGGCCTGACGGCCATTAACCCGCACGGCCACGGGCTGGGGCTGGAAATCCGCGACTACCCGATCATCGTGGCCGACGCCGGGCGGCGGCTGCAAGACGACTGCATTGACTTGCCCGCCGACCTGCCGCTGGAGGTGGATATGGTGTTCAACCTGGAGTCGGCGATCTTTATGCCGGGGGTGGGCGCCACGCACATCGAGCGCACGTTTGTGGTCGCGCCGGACGGGGCGCGGCCGATCACGGCGCAGGATCGGTCGGGGCCGGTGGTGGCAACAGATGGGGCTTCGCCCGAGCGGATGTAACGGATGCGGCCGTGTGTGAGAAGGCGCACCCGGCGGCCGTCTGTTTGAGGGCCACATTGAGGCCCAACAAGGTCAGTTCATTACAAGGACCAGAAAAGCGTTATGACCAACTATGTAACTAAACACATCCCGGCGGAGAAGCCGGCGGTGACGCATGTGGAACGCCCGTGGGGGGCGTTTGAGCAGTATGCGTTCAATCAAGAGTGCACGGTAAGCCTGATGACGGTGACGCCCGGCCAGCGGCTGAGCCTGCAAGCCCACACCGGGCGGGCCGAGTTGTGGATCGCACTGGACGACGGCGCGGAGGTCGTCATTGATGACCAGACGCTGCACCCGAAGGCGGGCGACGAATTGTGGATCCCGGCGAACGCCAAGCACCGGCTGAGCGCGACCGACCGGCCGGTGCGCGTGCTGGAAGTGGCGTTTGGCAATTGGCAGCAGGCCGACATCACGCGCTACGCCGACGACTACACCCGGCCGCCGGCTGGCGAGTAGCGGCGGGTGGATAACGCACAGCCCTTTCGCCAAACCGCGCAGCACCTCATGCCGGCCGCGCCGCCCGCCGCGCCCAGCGGGCAGTACGACCTGTATCCTGGCTTCCCCGTCGGGCCTGGAAAAATCCAACTGGGCTTTGACGCGCTGGCCGCGCTGCTGGGTGATGCCACGCAGGTGGTGGTTGACGGCTTCCCGGGCGTGCTGTGGGAGCGCTGGCGCGAGGGACTCGACGCGGCCCTGCAGCGACGTGGCGTGCGGGCCGCGTGGCGCGCGACCGACGAGGCCGCCTTGCCCCCGGCCGCCGTGGACGCACTGATCGCGCCGTTCTTGGGCGGCGACGACCCGCTGTTTGGCACGCGCTTCACCGGCGGGCTGGCGGACTTCTACGATGTGGCGGCGCTGCGCGGTCTGCGGCCCGACCCGGCGGCAGACTTGAACATTATCTACGGCTGCGGCGCGGCGCTGGCGGGCTGGGACGGCGTGTTGGTGTATGTGGATGTGCCGAAGAACGAAGCGCAATTCCGGGCGCGGGCGGGCAGCGTGCGCAACCTGGGCGCGGCGGCGGCGCTGGACGCCAAGGCGGCCTACAAGCGCAGCTACTTTGTGGATTGGCCGGCGGCCAACGCGCACAAGGCGGCGCTGGGGCCGCGGGTGGACTATGTTGTCGACGAACAGCGGCCCGACGAGCCAGCGGTGATGCGCGGGGCCGACCTGCGGGCGGCGTTGGCGGCGATGGCGGGCGGCTACTTCCGCGTGCGGCCGTGGTTCGAGCCGGGACCGTGGGGCGGGCAGTGGATCAAGGCGCACATTCCCGGGCTGGCGGCGGACGTGCCGAACTATGCCTGGTCGTTTGAGCTGATCGTGCCGGAGAACGGCCTGCTGCTCGAAAGTGACGGCCGCCTGCTGGAAGTGTCATTTGACTGGCTGATGCACGCGCACGCGGCCGAGGTGCTGGGCGAGTGCGCGGCGGCGTTTGGCACCGAGTTCCCGGTGCGGTTCGACTTCCTCGATACGGTGGACGGCGGCAACCTGTCGGTGCAGGTGCACCCGCGCCGCGAATACATCCGGCGGCACTTTGGCGAGGCCATCACGCAAGACGAGACTTATTACATCTTGGAGGCCGCGCCGGGGGCGCAGGCGTACTTGGGCTTTCAGGCGGGCGTGGAGGCGGGCGCGTTCCGGCAGGCGCTGGAGCATAGCGCCGCCACCGCCACGCCGGTGGACATGCTGCGGTACGTGACCGCCGTGCCGACGCAGAAGCACGATTTGCTGCTGATCCCGAATGGCACGATCCACGGGTCGGGCGCGGGCAACTTGGTGCTGGAGATCAGCGCGACGCCGTATATCTTCACGTTCAAGATGTATGACTGGCTGCGGCTCGACCTGGCGGGCAAGCCGCGCACGCTGAACATCGGGCGGGCGTTTGAGAACCTGGACTTTGCGCGGCAGGGCGCGGCGGTGGCGGCGGAGTTGATCTCGCAGCCGCGCACGCTGGCGGAGGGCGCGGGCTGGCGCGTGGTGCATTGCCCGACGCACCGCGAGCATTTCTACGATGTGCACCGGCTGGAGTTCAATAGCGGCATGGAGGTCGACACCGCCGGCTCGGTGCACATTTTGAGCCTGGTGGAAGGGAAAACCGTGGTGTTGGAAACGGCCAGCGGGCTGAAGCAACGGTTTGCCTACGCCGAGACATTTGTGGTGCCAGCGGCGGCGGGGCGCTACCGGCTGGTGAGCGAGGGCGGCGAAGTGGTGAAGGTGGTCAAGTGTTTCATCAAGCCGCGCGCGGAGTGGGCGGCAGATGTGGTCAGCGGGGGATAGGCAACGTGTTTGGTATCGGCCAAACGTGTTGTTGATAGCGCGGCTCGGGCGTTCAGTTGAACGCCCCTACGGCGGCTTAGACTTTGGTGCGGTCAGATGGAACGGTTAAGCGGAGTAACACTACGGCCGGCTGCTCAG
>JAYUUW010000128.1:0-5707 GCA_043754665.1 Anaerolineales bacterium
GTAGGTCGGCACCACGCCGATGAGGCTCATGCCCAGGCCGGCGCAGAAGACCCCGGCCGGGATGAGCCAGGCGGCGGGCACCCGGTCGGAAAGCTGGCCGAACAGCGGCTGGGCGATGGACGAGGCGATGGTGGCGGCAAAGGTCAGGCCGGCCGCCTGAGCATAGGTGAAGTGAAAGGCCAGCGTGAAGTACGGCAGGAGCGCCGGCAGCGCGCCCTGGTTGAGGTCGGTGAAGCCGTGTCCGGCGGTGAAGATGGCAATGGCGCGACGATGCATAGCAGGCTAAGACACCTAAAGACACTGAGTAACGGGACGATTAAGCGCTGAAGGGCTGATTGTACCCCGAGCGCCCACGCGGCACAGGCGGGCGTCAGAACACGATCACGCCGCGCGCGACGGTGCCGTTGAGCATATCGGCATAGGCCTCGTTGATGGCGGTGAGCGGGTAAGTCTTGGTGACCAGCCGGTCAAGGTCGAGGCGGCCCTGGCCGTACAGGTCGGCCAGCAGCGGAAAGTCGCGCGCCGGGTTGGAAGTGCCATAGTACGAGCCGGTGACGGTCTTCTCCTGGCGGGTGAGGATGGCGCCAGGGAAGTTGGTGCCGCTGCCCATGGCGGTGATGCCGGCCAGGATGATGGTGCCGCCGCGCCGGGCCGCGTCGAGGCACTGTTCCTGAATGGCGGGCACGCCGACGGCCTCGAAGACGTAATCCGCGCCGCGCCCGGCGGTGAGGGCGCGAATGGCGGCGGGCACGTCCGGGCCCGCCAGCAGCGCATCGGTCGCGCCGAACTCGCGGGCCATGGCGAGTTTGCCTTCCACGCGATCCACCACGATTAGGCGGCTAGCCCCAGCCAGGCGCGCGCCCATGAGAATGCTCAGGCCCACGCCGCCCGCGCCAAAGATGGCCACGCTGGAGCCGGGCCGCACGCGGGCGGTGTTGAGTACGGCCCCGACTCCGGTAGTAACGGCACAGCCGATGAGGGCCAGCACCGAGAGCGGCACCGCGGGCGGCATGACCACGCAGCAAATCTCCGGCACGACGATGTGGTCGGCAAAGCAGGCCAGCCCGCTGAAGTGGTAAATGGGTGAACCGTTCTTGGAAAGGCGCGTGGTGCCGTCGAGCATGGTGCCGGCCCACAGCGCGCCAACGTAGGTCTCGCACAGGCTGGGGCGGTCGTTGAGGCAGTAGAAGCACGCGCCGCAGCTAGGGGCCCAACTGAGCGCCACGTGATCGCCGGGCTTGACGCGGGTGACGCCGGGGCCGACCGCCTCGACCAGGCCGGCGCCCTCGTGGCCGGGGACAACCGGCAGCACGTGCTGGGTCGCGCCGGTCATCAGGTGCCAGTCGCTATGGCAGACGCCGGCGGCGGCCACGCGCACCTGCACCTCGCCGGCGCGGGGCGGCGCGAGATCGAGCGTTTCAACGACGAAGGGCGTGTGGGGGGCATAGAGCACGGCGGCTTGGGTTTGCATGAGTAGTCCTTGGGTTAGCGGTGCGGTTGGTGAGCGGCGGTCAGGGCAAGAACGGCCGCTGGTCGCGGACGGTATCGCGCGCGCCGTCGGTGTCAGCGATGGTGACGAGGACGCGGCCGGGGCCGAGGCCCAGGCGGGCGGTGAGCGCGGCGCGCAAGTCGGCGGCGGCGGGCGCGCCGCGCACCAGGGCGAACAGGCCGTAGCCGGTGAGCGCCCGGCCCCACGCCGCCGCGCCGGAAGCGGCCAGGAGGGTGAGCATGTCGGCCTCCAGCGCGGTAGTCGCCAGCGGCGGCAGCAGGGCGGCGTTGGCGGCGTGCAGCGCCAGCAGGGCGCGGCCAAAGGCGGTGAGGTCATCGCGTTCGAGCGCAGGCCACAGCTCGGCGTCGAGCGTTTGGCCGGTGGCCGGGCTGAGGGCGGGCGCGGCGGCATGCAGCGCGGCGGCGCGTTCGCCTTCGAGCGTCAGGGCGGCGTCTTTGGCGACATCTGGCAGGAAGAGCACAAATCCCCAGGCCTGGGCGCGATCGGCATGGGCCAGCGCGTGGCGGCGCAGCGGCGCGGCGAACGCGCCAAGGGCGGCGGGCGGCGCAACTTGGAGCACACCGCCCTGCTGGAAGGCGGCCACGGCCAGGGCGTGCTCGGGCGCGAGCGCGACGCCGGCCGCGAGGGTCTGCGCGTCGGTGGGGCGCCCGGCGGCCCAGGCGAGGCCGCGCGCGGTGCACAGGCTGAGCAGCGGCTCGGAGGCGAGGCCTATGAGCGCGGGCGTGGCGAGTTCCACCTCCACCTGGCCGGCGGCGGGCAGGCCGGCGTGGGCGAGGTAGCGCGCGGCGGCGGCGTAGGCCACATCGGCGCGCGGGCCGGTGACGGCAAGGGCTGAGGCCGGCTGCGCGAACAGGTGCGTGGGCGGATGCTGCAGCGCCACGCCGACCTGGCACAAAGTTCCATCCGCGGCGCGGGCGTAGCCCAGCAGCAAGGCACAGGGGCAACCAACTTCGAGCAACATGGGTGACGGACTAGAAGCGTTCGGTTTATTCAACAAAGCGCAAAGCGGATCCGCGTATTCTACTCGGGATTGTGGCCGTTAGGCGCGGCCCACCGGCCCCAAGGCGCGCAACTGTTCCAGCGGCAGGTGACAATTGATCTGATGCCCTTCGCCGGCCGCCTGCCAGGGCGGCGCGACCGATTCGCAGATTTGGCCGCCATCGGGCAGCAGAGCGCGGCGCGGGCAGCGGGTATGGAAGCGGCAGCCGTTGGGCGGGTGGAGCGCGCTGGGTACGGCCCCGGTGAGCCGCGTGACCGGCTGGGCAACAGTGAGGTCCAGGTTCGGCACGGCCGCCAACAGCGACTCGGTGTAGGGGTGATAGGGCGGCGCGTAGATCGCCTCGGTGGGGCCGACCTCGACCAACTGGCCGAGATACATCACCGCCACCTGATCGGTGAAGTAGCGCACCACGCTCAGGTCGTGGGCGATGAGCACCAGCGCCGTGCCGCGCTCGCGCTGGATTTCGAGCAGCAGGTTGAGGACGGCCGCCTGCACCGAGACATCGAGCGCCGAGACCGGTTCATCGCACAGCACGAGCTGCGGACGGCCGGCAAAGGCGCGGGCGATGCCCACGCGCTGCTGCTCGCCGCCGCTGAGCTGGCGCGGCAGGCGGTCGTAATAATGTTCGTCGAGTTTCACGGCGCGCAGGAGGCGGATGACCTCGGCGCGGATTTGGTTGGGCGGGACGACATTGAAGCGGCGCAGCGGGCGTTCTAGCTGGCGGCCGATGGTGTACGCCGGGTTGAGGGTCGCCTCCGGGTTCTGGAAGACCATTTGCAGCTCGCGCACCACGGCGAGGTCACGGCTGGCGGTCGGGCCGCGCAACTCGGTGCTGAGGAATTCGGCCGTGCCTCCGGTGATGGGCTCCAGGCCGATGAGGGCCTTGGCGAGCGTGCTCTTGCCCGAGCCGGACTCGCCGACGATGCCGAGCGTCGCGCCGCGCGGCAGGTCGAACGACACGCCATCCACGGCGCGCACGACCTCGCGGCGGCCCAGGCCAAGCGCGGCCAAGGGCGAGACGCTGGGCTGTGAGTAGTAGGCTTTAAGGTCCCTGACTTGGAGGATAGGTGCGCTGGCAACCGGCAGCTTGGCGGGCGGGGGCAGCGCCACATCGCCCAGCGGCACCCAGGCGGAGGCATCAATGCTCTCGGCGAAGAGGCAGCGGGCGGTGTGGCTGGGCGAGAGCGGGCGCAACTCGGGGCGCTGCTGGCGGCAGGCGGGCTGGGCGTAGTCGCAGCGCGGCTCGAACAGGCAGCCGGGCGGCAGTTGGTCGGGCGCGGGCAACCGGCCGCGAATGGGGTACAGGGCGCTGTCGGTCTTGCTGCGGCCCAGCCGGGGCAGCGCCCGCAGCAGGCCCTGCGTGTAGGGGTGGCGCGGGTCAGAGAAAATCTGCGCGGTCGGGGCCAGCTCAACCAGTTCACCGGCATACATGACCCCCACGCGCTGGCACACGCGGGCCACGACGCCGAGGTTGTGGCTGATGAAGAGCAGCGCCGTGTCGAAGTCGCGGCGCAGGTCGGCGATGAGGTCGAGCACGGCGGCCTCCACCGTGACATCGAGCGCGGTGGTCGGCTCATCGAGGATGAGCAGCGCCGGGCGGTTGAGCAGCGCCATGGCAATGACCACGCGCTGCTGCTGCCCGCCGGAAAGCTGGTGCGGGTAGCGCTGGAGCACCTGCGCCGGGTCAGGCATGGACACGCGGGCCAGCATCTCCAGGCAGCGAGCGCGGGCGGCGGCCGGAGTGAAGTTGCGATGCACAGTCAGCACCTCGGCCAACTGGTCGCCGATGCGCAGGGCAGGGTTGAGCGAGGTGAAGGGGTCTTGATAGACCAGGGCGATGCGGTCGCCCCGCAGGCGGCGCAGAGCCTCGGGCGTGCGGCCGAGCAGCGATTGGCCCTGGAAGCGGATGTCGCCGCCGGTGACGCGGCCGTTGCGGCCGAGATAATTGACCAGGCCATAGGCCACGGTGCTCTTGCCGCAGCCGGACTCGCCCACCAGGCCGAGCGTTTCGCCGGGGGCGATGGCAAACGACACGTCGCGCACGGCAGGAACCGCGCCCTGGCGTGTGGCGTAGGCGATGCTAAGGTGGTCAACCTCAATGACGGGCGGCACAGGCGGCGGGGTATTCATTGGCGGCGTTAGGCCCCTACCCTAGCGGTAGCGGTTGGCCGCCTCCGACCAGCCGTCGGCCAGCAGGTTGAGGCCGACAACCAGCGTCGCCGTGGCGAGGGAGGCCCACACGGCATCCCACGGGTGGCCGGCCTGGATGAACTTGCGCCCGGCGTTGACGATGCTGCCCCAATCGGGCGAGGGCGGCGGCAGGCCGAGGCCCAGAAAGCCCAGCGTGCCGATGGCAAAGACGGCATAGCCCACGCGCAGCATGGCGTCGATGAGGATGGGGCCGCGGGCGTTGGGCAGGATCTCCACGAACATGATGTACAGGGCCGACTCGCCGCGCGTTTGGGCGGCGGCCACGAAGTCGCGGGTCTTGAGGTCGAGCGTGAGGCCGCGCACCAGGCGGGCAATGCCTGGCGCGCCGGCCAGCGTGATCGCCAGCACCACATTGATGGCCGAGGGGCCAAGCGCGGCGATGATGACGAGATAAAGCACGATCGGCGGGAAGGCGATCAGCGCGTCGAGCAGGCGGCTGATGAGGTCATCCACCAGGCCGCCGAAGTAGCCGGCCAGCAGACCGAGCGTAACGCCGTTGAGCGTGGCAAGGCCGACGCCCAACGGGGCCAGCGTGAGGATGATGCGCGCCCCGTAGGCCAGCCGCGCCCACAAGTCGCGGCCGTTGCGGTCGGTGCCGAGCCAATGCGCGGGCGAGGGGCCGGTGAGCGGCGGGCCGACCGAGTCGTTGAAGGTGTAGACCGCCAGCCAGGGCGTGGGCGTGTAGGCGCGACCGTTGACCCAGCAGGCGGGCTGCACCAGGCAGTCATCCGCGAACAGCGCGACGACGATCCAGAAGCCGACGAGCAGCGCCCCCAAGAGCGCCAGCCGCGATTGGCGCAGCGGGGCCAGGGCGGCGGCCAGGCGGCTGCGGCGAGAAGGCGCGGCGAGCGGAAGGGAGACGTCAGCCATAGCGGATGCGCGGGTTGAGGAACGTGTAGGCGAAGTCGGCGAGGAGCTGGGTGACCACGGCCAGCAGCACCAGCACCATAGTGGCGGCCTCGAGACCGTACACGTCTTTGAAGAGC
>JAYUUW010000129.1:0-2056 GCA_043754665.1 Anaerolineales bacterium
AAGTTCGACGGCGAAGTGAACAAGGGCCTGCCGGAGTTGCAGCAGCGCCGCGAGAATTACCTGGGCGCGCTGACGAAGGCCTAAGGCGGCGATAAATGAGCAGCTTCTCGAACCCGCACTACCTGTACTTGTTCAGCCTGAAGAACGGCAAGAAGCGGCTGGCCTATGGGCAATCGCCCGAGGACGCGCTGCTGATCTTGAGCTACCGTTTGTCGCCGGAAGAGATGGACGAGATCATCAAGGATGATTTCGAGAAGATCAACCAGCGCAAGCTGCAAGAGCACGTGAGCGAGTTGGCGTAAGCCGGCCGCCGCCCCTGAGTGAATGAAAAGGTTGAGTGTTGCGGCCCGCGCCCCACTCAACCTTTTTGGTTAACCAACACCATGCCCACCGCTCTGTCCGCCCCCGAAGCCCAATTGTTGCGCGCCATGGCCGCCGGCAGCACCTTGAAGGTCCACCGCGACATGGACGGGCACAAAGACTTCGTGCTACACGCGCTCGACGGCGCAGCGACGCCGGTGCCGCCCGCCGTGGCAGTCGCGCTGGTGGAGGCCGGGTTGATCGACAGCAACAAGAAGTTTCCGGCGGCGACGTTTTGGCTGACGGAGCGAGGGCGCGCGGCGCTGGGGGAGTGAACGCGGCCGAAAAGAAACGGGCCAGCCGGTGACACCGACTGGCCCGTGTGCATTCTGTTGGTTGAGATCACCGACCAAAACCGAGACGCGAAGCGTCGGCGCAGCTCGCCTGCTCAGAAACTTGTGGCTGGCTGAAGGTGCGGCAAGGTGATTGCGAGGTGAGACTCCTCACCCGCGCATGGGCCGCGCCAGGACGCGCGACCTGAGGCGGGGTTCGGAGTGCCAATAGACTTTATCGGAAACACGTTGAAGCTAACAGCGCACAACCGGCTGCGCAGCCTGGCCCGTCAATTGGTGCGGCAGAAGCGATACACGCAACAATCGGTGAGATTTCTCACCCGCCGAAACGGCAGCGTTAGGCCAAATGGCCTGAGGCGGGGTTCGAAATGACAGTTAAGTTGCTTGGGTCCGGTCCACTGGTTGGGAAACCTGAGCGCTCGCTCTTATTTCCCACAATGCCTAATGAAAACATGGGGAGCGGCGCCATGGGCCCGGTGTCTGCTTGGGGGGCTGGCGCGCAGCGCCGGGGATTACTCGAAATGACGCTCTGGTCAGGGCATGCGGGCTTACCGCCGCGAGCGGAAGATGGTGAGCACGCCGCCGAAGCCGCCCAGCACGAACAGCACCATGATGAAGATGGCCGGCGGGAAGCCGCTCTGCACGGTCACGCCTTGCGCGGGCAGCAGTGTCGGCCGGATCTCGGGCGCGGGCGGGGTGAAGGTGGGCAAACGGCCGGCGTCGGGGTCAGCGGTGGGCTCGTCCGTGGCGAACACGGAGCCGAAGTCGGGCGTGGTAGTGGCGGGGAGCGTGGGCGTGGGCGGCGGGATGATGGTCGGGATGCTGGGATCGTCTTGAGGCAGGCGCACCAGGTCACGCGCCACCCAGCCGCTGTTGTCCGGCCCGCCGAGGTAGACAATCTTGAGCCAATCACCCGCCGGCGTGCGGCCGATGACATCGCTGGTCTGGCCGGGGATGAGCACGCCCACCCGGTCGAACACGGTGCTGGGGCCGGAGCGCACGGTCACATCTTGGTAGATTTCCACGATCCAGCGGGCGGCGGTGGGGGTGCCCACCTGGGGCGCTGGGGCGGCGCTGGCGGCCGGCAGACGGGCCAGCGTGCCCAGCAACAGGCCGAAAACAGCCACAATTACCAGTAAAACGGGGCGCTTGGTCATGGGCGCAGTATAACACTGCCAGACCGATGTCGGGGAAATATCAGCGGGGGGCGCTTGCAAGCGGGCCGAGACCGGTTATGATTCAGCCACGTTTAGAAAAGCAGGAGAAACGACGTGAGCGAGCGAACTTATCATGGCAACATTGTGCCGGCCGACATGGCCACGGCGCTGATCGCGGCCTTCAACCAGGGCAATTTGCGCTGCCAGCAGATCGGCCAGGGCGACAAGGTGATGGTGCAGATTGCC
>JAYUUW010000130.1:0-5435 GCA_043754665.1 Anaerolineales bacterium
CGACAAGCCGCAAGTTTTCCGCGAGATGTTTCGTGCCCTGCGGCCCGGTGGCCGCCTGGCCGTCTCCGATGTGGTGACCAACGGCCCCTTGCCGGCGTCTGTGCAGACCGATATGGAGGCCTGGGGCGCCTGTGTGGCTGGCGCGCTGGAAGTGCAGGCTTTCCAAGCCGGCCTCGAGGCGGCCGGGTTCGTCGGGGTGAGCATTCGCCCTGACGCCGCGTTTTCGTCCGGGCTGACCCTGGCGCCGGCCAATGCGCCCTTCTCAGCGCTCATTACCGCCCAGAAGCCCCTGGCTTAATCGGCACCGGTTTCGAGGCACACACAATAAAAAGCGACCGGCAAGTGCCGGCCGCTTTTCAATTTCTGAAGCCCGTACGCTGCTAAGGGATAGCCGCCGGCGCGGCTGGCTGGCCGTAGTAGCGGCGCTGGAGCCAGAAGGCCACGTTCACCAGGCCGATCATCACCGGCACCTCGACCAGCGGGCCGATCACCGCCGCGAACGCCGCGCCGCTGTTGATGCCAAACACCGCCACCGCCACGGCAATCGCCAGCTCGAAATTGTTGCTGGCCGCCGTGAACGCGAGCGTCGTCGTCTGGGCGTAGTCGGCCCCCAGCCGATGGCCCATCCAGAAGCTGATCAGGAACATGCCCACGAAGTACAGCAGCAGCGGGATCGCAATCCGCACCACATCCAGCGGAATTTGCACGATCAGATTGCCCTTCAGGCTGAACATGACCACGATGGTAAACAGCAGCGCCAGCAGCGTCAGCGGGCTGATCTTGGGCACAAACTGGGTGTGATACCACGCCGCGCCCTTGCGCCGCACCAGCGCCCAGCGGGTGACAAACCCCGCCCCGAACGGCAGGCCCAGGTACAGCAGCACACTCCCCGCAATTTCGCCGATGCTAATCGGCACGGCCACCCCGCTCAGCCCGAACCACGTGGGCAAGACCGTGATGAACACATAGGCGTAGACGCTGTAGAACAGCACCTGAAACACACTGTTGAAGGCCACCAGCCCGGCCGCATACTCCGTGTCGCCGTGGGCCAGTTCGTTCCACACGATCACCATGGCAATGCAGCGCGCCAGGCCGATCATGATCAGCCCCGCCATGTACTCCGGGTAGCCGCGCAAAAAGATCACCGCCAGCGCGAACATCAGCACCGGGCCGATCAGCCAGTTCTGTACCAGCGAGAGGCCCAGCACCCGCTTGTTGCGGAAGACGCGGCCCAGTTCTTCGTACTTCACCTTGGCAAACGGCGGGTACATCATCACAATCAACCCCAGCGCAATCGGCAGGTTGGTGGTGCCGATGGACACGGCCGCGTTGACCCGCTGCACCCCCTGCGGGAACAAAAACCCCAGACCCACGCCCACCGCCATGGCCAGAAAGATCCACAGCGTCAGGTAGCGGTCGAGCAGCGCCAGGCGCTGGCCCACGCCCGGTTCGGGCGCGGCCTTCAGTGTTGAGACCGTCATAGGGAATATACTCCTACCGAATTGCGCACCTCAAATTATCCAGCCCTCGCCCGCCGCCGGTGAGTGCCAATTGTCACCCGTTCGCTGGCCGGAACGCGGGCCAGTTGAGTGTGGCCTCACCCCTTGATGCCAGCCGCTCACGCTAGACCTGGCCAACCCCGCGCCCTTCCCAACACCATTCGTGCCAATTCGTCTGGCGCGGCTGCTAGCGCCCCGTTCCATTGACCAGTGGCCCTACCCTTTCCCAAACTCCGGTAGCGTCCCGGCCCTCGACTCTTCCCCTTCGTGCTAATTCGTGGCTAACGCCCTGCCGGCAGTGATTTCGCAACGCTCAATCGGCCGCGGCCTCGCGCCGCTGCCGGTCGATCACCAGCAGCAGATGGTTAATGCGCGTCGTCAACTCGGTCGCCGTGCGCTCAAACGCCGCGCGCTTCTCCTGCGCGCCCACCACCGCGGCCGGGTCCGGAAAGCTCCAGTGAATTTGCTCCGGGTCGCCGGGGAACAGCGGGCACGTTTCCTTGGCGCGGTCGCACACCGTCACCACGTAATCAAACGTCTGCCCGCGATATTCGGCCAGGTGCTTCGAGCGCTGCCCATCCATAGCAATCTGCCGAGCCAGCATCGTCTCGCGCGCCACCGGGTTGATCTCGGTCGCCTCGGTGCCGGCGCTGAACGCCTCCACCCGCCCGCCGCCCAGGTGCCGGATGATCGCCTCGGCCATCTGCGAGCGGGCGCTGTTGTGCGTGCACAGGAACAGCACCCGCGCCGGAGGCCGCGCGCTGGCCGTCTCAGCCGGCACTACGCTGGGCTCGGCTAGGGCGGGGTGAATGGCCGCGCCCCCCTCCGTGTACAGATGCCGCACCTGGTTGAGGTCCAGGCTGTAGTACACGTCGCGGCCATCGGCGGCGCTGCGCTGCTCTTTGACCACCTGCTGGTTCAACAGCCGCCGCAAGTGATACGAGATGAGGTTCTGCGGCCGGTGCAGCCGTTCGGCCAGTTCTTGCCCGCGCCGGTCGCTGTGCGCCAGGGCGGTCACAATTTGCCAGCGCACCTGATGCGCCAGCAGGGCCAGGATCGCGGGGGGTTGCGCCAGGGCCTGCATCATTACTCCAATCTATATTAGATCAATATAGTTTGTAGTATATTCACAATTGCCTGATTCCGCAAGGGCTTTCGCCCTCGGTCGCCCGCAAATCGGTACATTTGTCTGTAGCAGGCCGTGCCGCCGCGCAGTATGATGGCCGCAGCCCGCGCTGGAAGTCGCTCATCCCCACAAAGGCCACGCCATGTCGGCTGAGACTGTGCGCCAGATCATCATTCGCGCCGTGGCCGAACCCGAGTTTCGCGGGCGGCTGCTGCGCCGCCCGGCCGAGGCCAGCGCCGGCTACGACCTCTCGGAAGCCGAGATAGGCGCGCTGCACAACCTGACCGCCCAGAACTTTGACGCCGTGGCCGCCGGCCTGGCCGCGCGCGCCGCCGCCGAACTGCGCGGCACCCCCGCCGAGCCCGCCCCCGGCCGCGCCGACGACTGGTAACTTCTACGCCACCCACTCCCACCGCCAAACAAAACCGCCGGCCTCAATTGGGCCGGCGGTTTTATTTTGCGTCGTGTGTGCGCGGTCACGCCAGTTTGGCGAGTTCGGCCTCAATGTCGAGCTTGGCGCGCTGGAAGCGGGTGCTCGGCGCTTTGAGGTTCAGGCTCAAAATGGCTTGGTTGAGGCCGGCCAGCCGGGCGCGAAAGCGGTCCTGCGCCCGGGTCCATTCCTGCTGCACCCAGTGGCGCTGCTCCAACGCGCGGGTGTCGCTGCGGCCCGCCAGCCCGGCCAGCTCGGTCTGCCGCCACCCGTGCGACCGGCGCAGCGCCTGCTGTGCCGCCGCCAACTGCTCGCGGATCGCCACCTCGTCCTCCAGCCACGCCGGCCGAAAGCCGTTGCGCTTGAGCATGTCGTTGGCCATCTGCGAGGCGGGGTCCTCAAACGGGTTCTCGTCCAGGTTGAGGGGCTGGCCATGCCCGCGCAGGTTGTCGAACTTGCCGTCCTCGCGCGCCTGGCGGAGCTGCTCTTCGATCAGGCGATCAAAGTTCACGGTTACCTCCCGTGTCTACCTACCCACACACCCATCTCCGACGCAAGTGTAAAATATCACAAAGTTTGTCGGAAATCAACCCCCGCACCCGGCCGCCTCAGTTAGGGCACGGTGAAGCGCGTGTGCAGCTTGCCGGCCGCGTCGCTCAGCAGCACCGAGCGCCCGGCGGCCCAAACGGCCTGCCCCTGGCCCCAATACAGGTTCTGAGCGCTGTCGCTGCCGGCGGCCGTGTGCACGCTCACCGCCCCGCCCGGGGCCAGCGTCAGCGCCGGGAACACATAGATAATGCCGGTCTCGTCGCGCAGCGTCCAGCCAGCCAGGTTCACCTGCCCGCCGTCGTTGCGCAGCAGCACCCGCTCGTCGGCCAGCGTGCCGGCGGCTTCCACCTCGCTGATGGTCATTTGCGCGGCCGGCTGGTTGGGGTCGCTGGTGACCGTCGGGCGCGGCGGCTCGGTGGTGAGTGTGGGCGCCACGGCCTCGACCCCCGGCGTGGCGGTGGGCGGCACGTACCCCGCCACCGGGATCACCAGCGTCTGGCCGACGGTGAGCAGGTTGGGGTCGCTCAGGCCGTTGGCCTCCATGATCTCGTCCACCGTCACGTCGTAGGTCTGGGCGATGCTGCCGAGCGTGTCGCCGGCCTTGGCGGTGTAAATGGTGGGCGTGGGGCCGGCGGCGGCGGTCTCCCCGGCCGGCGGCAGCGTCAGCGTGGGCCCGGCCGTGGGCTGGGGCGCGGCGGCGGTGCTCAGCGCCTGCTGCGTGGCCACGGCGGCCGTGCCCACCGGCGTCAGCCCGGCCGCGCCGGCCGGGTGGGTCGTGTCCCAATACCACAGCACGGCGTAGGTGGCCGAGGCCGAAACCAGCGCGTTCAGGATCAGGTAGAGCAGCAGGCGTCTGAAATTCATGGCAACCCTATCGCATACCCTAGCGGCGCTCGGTGGCTCCGGAACCGGCTTACCGCCGAATCATAGCACAATTGACTCGCGGCCCAAAGCGCGCACACGCCAGACTTGGGGGCGGGCCGCCGCCCAGGGCCAGCGCTGGCGGGTGCCGCGCGGGCTATCGGTGTCGTGCTAGAATGGCCGTATGCCCTTCTTGATCGACGGCCACAACCTGATCGGCCAGATGCTCGGTATGAGCCTGGCGGACCCCGACGACGAGCAGCAACTCATCGAGCAGTTGCGCGCCTACCTGGTGCGCGTGCACAAAAAGGGCGTGGTGGTCTTCGATAAGGGCCTGCCCGGCGGCGGCGGCAAGTGGTCAAACACCGTGCTGGAGGTGCGCTTCGCCCCCGCCCCCAAGACCGCCGACGATGTGATTAAAGACCGGCTGGCGCGTGAGAAAAACCCGCGCGGCCTGGTCGTCGTCAGCGGCGACCGCGAGCTGATCGACGCGGCGCAGCGGGCCGGCGCGGCCGTGCGCCTGCCGAGCAAGTTCATTCACGACATGACCGCCACCGCCAGCGCCCAGACCCCCAGCGCCAAAGAAGTGGGCCTCTCGGCCGACGAAGTGGCCGCCTGGGAGCAGACGTTTCGGGCCGGCAAACCCAAAGCCCCTCGTTAAAATCAGGTTGATAGGACTAATGTCCCAGGCGATTTGAGCGGTTTCTTACAGAATACTCACCCACCATTTAGGTTTTGGGTTTATAAAGAATGTAGGTGCATCTGTCCCCTCCAAGTGGATGAGACGCCTGCAAACAAGTAACAAACAGGTGCACCCAAGACCCGCCGCTCCCCAAAGCGGTTGGTCTGACAATCAGGCCCACGGCGAAGTCCCCCCGCTTCCCGTGGGCCGATTGTTTTAATCAGGCGGCCCGCCCTCCGCCCCTTAAACGTTTGCGGGCCATGCTGTTTAGGCATGGCCCGCGTCCCC
>JAYUUW010000131.1:0-2390 GCA_043754665.1 Anaerolineales bacterium
CTCGTGAGCAGCGTCGAGAAAGACCTTCTCTCCTGCGCGAATTGCGACTTTTAGATGATTTTCAAAGGGGGTTAAGGGACAGCTCCAATTTGGGTTGTAGCCGTGGTGAATATTGTCCAATGCTGCCAGCGGCGCGGGTGCTGGAGCAATATACGCTCGCATGGTAATCAAGCGCCGCAACTCTGACACTGTTTCCAGAACTGAGCAGCAGCGTTTTCTGGTCAGTCAAGGCGCGTTGTTTATGCCGCAGCGATAATCCAACCATTACGATGAATCAATGGCATATCAGTGAACAGACCGGCAGGATTGAAAGGAGACCCAGGCCTTCGAGCCGCTAGCGACATCGAGCAAGTAGACGCCCTGACTGCCCGCTGCCGGCGGCCTGGCCCCGGCGCGTTGGTTTCAGAAGCAGCGGAGCGTCATCGCTGCTTCTGTGCTTTAAGCTACCAGTCCAGTGCGCACGGCTCGGCCTGCAGCCGCTGGTAGTCACCCGTGGTCGCGTCCACCAAGAACACCCCCAGTGCATTCGACAGCGCCAGCGTATGGCCGCCCGGCGCCCACGCCATGTACTCGCCGTTCACTTGGCGCGCCGGGGCGCCGGGTGCCGCCAGGTCCAGCAGCTCTATTCCGGCATATCTGTAATACGTGCGCAGCGCCAGGTAGCGGTCGTCCGCCGAGAAACCGACCGGAAAGGGCCAAAAGCCAGCGCTGTTTGTCAGCGGCCATTCGCTGACACGTCCACTGGCCGCGTCCACCAGTAATAAGCGCGTGCCAGTTTGCTCGTAAAGGTACATGCTTAGGCGCGCCCCGCCCGGCAACCAGGCCAACTGCGGCGGTCCGTCATTCAGCCTGGAAACGTGCGCCGGCTTGCTGGCGACCAGCAGCCGGTCTACGCCGGTCGCCAGGTCGAGCACATGTATTTCCGGCCACGCCTCCACCTCGCCGGACGTATACACGTAGCTTAGGAACGCCACCTGCCCTTGCGTGGCCGTGCTCCCTGGCGCCAGGACCGGCGAGTGGTCGTTCTCAGTCAGCGGTCGTAACACCGTCGGCGGACCGAGCGTCACCAGGGTTAGGGTCTCCGTCAGCTCGTCAATATAGGGGGAGCCGGTATATACGCTGATCAGCAGCGCATCATGCGCCGCCGTCCAGGCGCCTTCAAGTGCATGAACGCTGCCTGTCACCACCGTGGTCGTGCTTCCCGTCGCTGGGTCATAGCGCTGCAGTGGCGAATCGTCCTTGTTGAGCGAAACGAAATAGAGCGCCCCATCCGCCCCCCACCCGACGCCTTCGCCATGCGTGCTCGCGCGGACGGGCTCGGCCTCGCCCGTGCGGTCAAATATCCAGAGTTCCGGCGGGTCGTTGTCAGCGTTGTAAGCCTCTACCGCCAGATAGCGCGCTGCCCCTACGCCGCGGTAGAGATCCGCCACGTACCAAGACTGCTCAATGGCCGCCACCCGGCGCAATTCCCCGCCCTCCACTAGCGCCAGTTGGTCGGCGCATATCAGTGCCAGGCCCTCCGCCGCTTGCCACGCGGCTGGTGTGGCCGGCTCCAGCCCTTGCACGGCGGCCGCCTGCCATTGACTGCCCGCCCGCGCCGCTGCCTCTGAACCCAGCGCGTTTGCCAGCCAGCGTTCAAACGTCAGCGCGTCCGGCCGGTGGAGCGCCTGCAGCAGTGCGCCCTCCACCTCGGCCGGCTGGCCCTCCAGCACCAAGTTCATCAGCGCCACCACCTGCCGCCGGTCCCAATCGTGGTCCGTACCATAGTCGCCCCGGGGCTGCTGGGTCCAGAGCCACATGTCCTCGGCCGGCACGAAGTTGAGCGGTCCCGGTTCGCTGACCGTCACCGCCGATAGGCCCAACCGATCCTCCATCCGCGCGATGATGGCATCCAGAAAATAGTCGTTGTTGGCCCGCCCCGCTTTCGTCACCAGGCCGGCCATCGCCGCCAGCACCTGTGCGCTCAGGCCGCGCGTGTAGGCCGCCTGGGCCGCCTCATCCGCCGGGCGGCCCGCTACCTGCGGCGCGCTCAACCGAAATTGCGTCGGGTAGCCCAGCACAAAGCTCGGCAAGTCAAAGATGATCGGGTCGCTCGCCCCTCCGGCCGCCGGGTTATCCAGGCGCTCGGGCCGCATCGGATACAGAATCTCCGGGCCGACGTTGAAGTACAGCGGCAGTTGGTAGCCTTCCGGGCAGCTTTGCCACGCGTCGCAGGCCTCGGTCAGCGCCTGGTCGACCGCCACCAGCGCCGGCCGCAGCCAGGGCAGGTCATTGGTCGGCACCGTCGCACTCAGCCATTGGCCCTGCACAATCGTCGCCGCCCTCAGCACGTTCAGGTCCGTTCCCAGGCGCTGCCACTCACCCGGGGCCACGTTCAGATACCGCTGCAC
>JAYUUW010000132.1:0-1669 GCA_043754665.1 Anaerolineales bacterium
CTTCAGGAACGCCACGGCGCCTTCTTCTGAAATCTTGGTCGCGCGCCGCACGGCCAGCAGCAGCGTTTGCTCCGGGTCGAGCGTCTCGTGCTCCTGGGCGTAGTATCCCAATTGCACGCTCGGCCCCACCTTCACCTCGCCGGCGTCGGGCGCGTACTGCCCGGTGAGAATGCGCAGCAGCACCGACTTGCCCGCGCCGTTCGCGCCGATGAGGCCTACGCGCTCGCCGTGGCGCAGCAGCAGGTTCACGCCGCGCAGGGGCAGGGCGCTGCCAAAGCGCTTTTCAACCCGCGTCATCTCCAGCACCTTGTTCGACCCGCGCCAGCCGCTGAGCGCCAGTTCCATGCGCTTGCGTTCCAACACCGGCCGCTCGATGCGGTCCATCCGGTCAAGACGCTTCTGGATTGACTGCGCTTTGCGGGCGAACTTCTCGTTGTCGTACAGCTTGGCCCAGATGGCGTAGCGCTTGATGACCAGCTCAATGCGGGTGATCTCGCGCTGCTGCACGCGGAAGAGTTGATCCTGCCGCGCCAGGCGCTCTTCCTTGTCGGTGACGTAGGCCGTGTAGTCGCCGGTGAAGGTCGCCAACTGGCCGTCCTCGATCTCGGCGATGTGCGTGACCACGGCGTCGAGCAGGTAGCGGTCGTGGCTGATGAGCACCACCGCGCCGGGGTAGTCGGTGATGAGCGTTTCGAGAAAGGCCTTGCCGGGCAGGTCGAGGTGGTTATCGGGCTCGTCGAGCAGCAGCACGCTCGGCCCGGCCAGCAGCAGCCGCGCCAGCCCGATCAGCTTCTTCTGGCCGCCGCTGAGCACGCGGATGGGCCGGGCGCTGTCGGCCTCGCTCAGGCCCAGGCCGGTGAGCAGGGTGCGCACGCGCTTGTGGTAGTGCTCGCCGCCCAGCGCGGCGTACTCGTCCAGCACGGTGGCTTGTTTTTCCAAGGTGCGCGTCAGGGCGCGTTCGTCGCTATAGACGGCCGGCTGGCCCAGCTTGTCTTCCAGGCGCGCCAGCTCGGCCTCCAGCTCGGCCACGCGGGCGTTGCCGGCCAGCGCCGCCTCGAAGCCGATCTGGTTGGGGTCCAACTCGGGCTCCTGGGCCAGGTAGCCCACGGTGACGCCGCGCGCCTTGACCACCTGGCCGCCCGGCTCGGGCGTGTGCTCGCCGGTGAGGGTTTTGAGCAGCGACGACTTGCCGGCGCCATTCTGGCCGATGAGGCCGATGCGCTGGTCGTGCTGAATTTCCCAACTGAGGCCGCGAAAGATAGGGTGCGCGCCCAACACCAGGCTGACATTGGCAAGACTGAGTGCAATCATGATCCAACTCCCGAAATAAAAAAACGCCGCAGGCGGGTGGCCTGCGGCGTTGACACAAACGACTCTCACGTATCCTTACGTGAACTGGGCAGCAGGCGGAATCCGATTAGGAGCGGCCCCAATCATGCCGCGCATCCCAATGCACAAATCGGCTTGCGCCATCCGGCTCACGTAAATCATGGGCGGCATTATAGCATAAGGTTTTTGGCAGGGGCAAGGCGTTAGCCACGAATTAGCACGAATGGGGGAGGGCGAGGGCCCTTACAAGGGTAGGTTTTTTCATGTCATGCCAGGACAAGAATTGGGGCCTTTGAACTGGATTTTGGGAATGCATTTATTTAGGATGAGCCGGGCCAGA
>JAYUUW010000133.1:0-9585 GCA_043754665.1 Anaerolineales bacterium
CGGGCGGACCATACTGAAGTCCGCCCGGCCGACTTGTGACTCGGTGGGGCCGGGTAGGGTATGATGGCCTACACACCGGCAACAAGCGAGCACAGCCACATGCAAAACGCAAAGACTATCGGGCGCTATTTGTTGGGGATCGGCTTCGGCCTGGCCGGGGCGAACCATTTTCTCAACGCGGCGTTCTATGTCGCCATCATGCCGCCCTATTTGCCGTGGCCGCTGGAACTGGTGTATCTGAGCGGTCTGGCGGAGATCGGCCTGGGCGCACTGCTGCTGGTGCCGCGCTGGTCGCGGGCGGCGGCGTGGGGTCTGATTGCGCTGCTGGTGGCGGTGTTTCCCGCCAACCTGCACATGGCGCTGAATAGCGGGCTGTACCCGTGGGCGCCGCCGGCGGCCCTGTGGGTGCGGCTGCCGCTGCAAGCGGTGCTCATCGCCTGGGCCTACGCGTACACCCGGCCGCCGGCCGCGGCGCGCACCGGGGGTTTGGTGTAACGAGGCCGGCCGAACAATCCGCCGGGCCACTCGCGTCGCTCGATAGGACGGAGCACCGGTTGACGGAATAGCGAGTCACACACCAGCAACCCCAGGCATTCTGGGGTTGCTGGCGTTAGAGCAGATTCCAGGTGACAGTACGGCGCTCGCATTGGTAGCGCGTCTCGGCCGTTCTCGCCCCCACAAGGACGTTCGGGACAGGCGAACGGCCTTACGAAAACCGTTCTAGCGTGGCTCATGGCGAGTCACACCTGATGCCTTACCTGCGTCTGGCAACCGCTCCAATAGGCAGGCGGTACGGCTTCACGAAACTTTTGGAATTGAAAGCGCCGACCGCGCAATAAACGCCAACGGCCCGAACCAGCTTGCGCAGGTTCGGGCCGGTTCGGTGGCCGGGAGTGGGCCGGCGGCCCGGTGGCGAACAACTCGCCGTCGGGCGCGGCAAGCACTAACCTTGCGTGCGCTGGAATTCGCGCATGAACTGGGTGAGCACTTCGACCGACTCAAGCGGCAGTGCATTGTAGAGCGAGGCGCGCAGCCCGCCGACCGAGCGGTGGCCCCTGAGGCCGATGAGGCGGTGCTGCTCGGCCTCAGCGGCGAAGCGCTTTTCCAGTTCCGGCGTCGGCAGCCGGAAGGGGAGGTTCATGCGCGACCGGCTGCCCGGCTGGGCGTGGCCGCGATAGAAGCCGCCGCTCTGGTCGATCACGGCATACACCAGCCCGGCCTTGTGCGCGTTGCGGCGGGCGATTTCGGGCAGGCCACCCAGGCCGCGCAGCCATTTGAGCACCAGGCCGACCAGATAAATGGAGAAGGCCGGCGGCGTGTTGTAGAGCGAGCCGCTCTCGGCCTGGACGCGGTAGTCGAGCATGGCGGGCAGCCCGGCCGGCACGCGCGCCAGCAAGTCATCCCGCAGGATGACCAGCGTGACGCCCGCCGGGCCGGCGTTCTTTTGCGCCCCAGCGTAGATGACAGCATATTGTTCCACCGCGACCGGCCGGCTGAGGAAGTTGGATGACATATCGCACACGAGCGGCACGCCGGCTGGCGGCTCGGGCTGGCCGACCCACTCGTTGCCGTGGATGGTCTCGTTGGCGGTGACGTGCAGGTAGGCCGCCTGCCGGTCGAGGCGCAGCGCGCTCGGCGCGGGCAGCCGGTCGAACTGGGTGGCCTCGGTGCTGGCGG
This sequence comes from Anaerolineales bacterium, assembly GCA_043754665.1. Classification (GTDB taxonomy): domain Bacteria; phylum Chloroflexota; class Anaerolineae; order Anaerolineales; family UBA6663; genus JADZEK01. The sequence continues at coordinate 1,678 of JAYUUW010000133.1, forward strand.
CTACGCGGGCCGGGCCGAGCTTCAGCGCCTCTTTGAGGGCGGTTTGGCCCCACACGCCATGCACCAGGTAGTCGGCAGACGCGCCGGCGGGGCGCAGGTTCATGGGCAGCATGGCGAACTGCAAACTCGCCCCGCCCTGCAAGTACAACACTTGGTAGCCGGCCGGAATGTCGAGCAGCGCCCGCAGGTCGGCGGTGGCTGTATGGAGCAGGCCCTCGAACACCGGCGAGCGGTGGCTCATTTCGAGGATCGACAAGCCGTGGCCGCCGTAATCGAGCAGCTCGGCCTGAGCTTGCTCGAGCACCGGCAGCGGCAGCACGGCCGGCCCGGCGTTGAAGTTGTGCACCCGGTGCGCCAGCGTGGCGACCGGCGGGAGAGTGTCTAACATAGCCTACTCCTTACTCATCAAACGAAAATGTCGTCTCACCGTAGAACCGGACTTCTTTGGAACTTAGCTTCTGACTGAGCCAGGATTGCAGCCGGGCGTTCTTCAGTTCCAGGCTGTCGGCGCAGGCCAGCTCGGCCAGCGGATAGTTGGTGCGCAGGGCGCGGCCCTGAATCAGGTGGCGCGTGAGGCCGGTCGGCAGCAGTTCGCCGTCGCGGGCCAACGCCAGGACCTCGGCGGAGTCGTAGTTGGGGAAGATGACCAGGCCCGAGACGTCGGGAAACAGCCGGCCGGCCTCCTTCAGGTTGTCGGTCAGCAGCCGGTGGAGCTGGCCGCTCGTGCGGTAGGTGTCGACCAGGGCGTTAAGTAAGCGGTTCTGTTCATGCACGCTCAGGCCGGGCAGCTGCGGGCGGGCGGCATAGATCTGGTCGTCCGCGCCGACGATGTAAAGCAGCAACTCGCGGCGAGCCAGCCCGGCGCGGGCGTGCAGCCGGTCGATGCGCAGCAGGTCGACCCCGGGCACAACCGTCAGGGCCGCGATAAAGGCCTGAGGGGCGAGGCCGCAGATCAGGTGGTGCCAAGTCGTCAGCGTGACGCTGGGCGGTTCGTAGCGCACCACCTGCACCAGGACGTGCTCGTAGCCGAGACGCGTGAGCGCCATGGTGCGGTTCGCGCCGTCGAGCACCACGTACCGGTCGTCGTCATCGTCCAGCGCGGCGACGATGGGCGGGTTCTTAAGCTGCCCCTCAGCGCGCAGGCGCTCGGCGAGCGGCACGGTGCGGTGGACGTCGTTGAACTCGTGCTCCACCAGGTGGTCGAGCCGCACCAGGCGCAACTCGGGCACCGGAACGCTGTCGTCAGCCGGCAGAGGCGCAGGCATCGCGGTCTACTCCTGGCCGGCCGGCGGCACCGGGGCGCGGTAACGCAGCACGGGCGTGCGGGCGGCCTTGACCTCATCGAGGCGGGTGACCGGGGTGAGGTGCGGGGCGGCGTGCAGCAGCTCGGGCTGGGTGCGCGCTTCGGCCGCAATTGTGGCCAGCGTCTCGGCGAAGGCGTCCATCGCTTCTTTGCTCTCGGTCTCGGTCGGCTCAATCATCAGCGCGTCGTGGACGATGAGCGGGAAGTAGTTGGTCGGCGGGTGATAGCCGAAGTCGATCAGGCGCTTAGAGATGTCGAGGGCGCGCACGTCGGTGCCGGGCACGTCGCCGTGCACCACGAATTCGTGCATGCAGGTGCGGTCAACCGCCAGCGCGAAGTGCGGCGACACGAGCGCCTTGAGGTAGTTGGCATTCAGCACGGCTGTTTCGGCCACGGCCCGCAGGCCCACCGGCCCCAACATGCGGATGTAGGTGTAGGCCCGCAGGAACATGCCGTAGTTGCCGTAGAAGGCCTTGACCCGGCCGATGGACTGGGCCGGCATGACCAACGCGTAGCGTCCGTCTACCAGATCGACGATGGGGCCAGGCAAGAAGCCGGCCAACTGGGCGCTGACGCCCACCGGGCCGCTGCCAGGGCCGCCGCCGCCATGCGGAGTAGCGAAGGTCTTGTGCAGGTTGTAGTGCATCACATCGAAGCCCAGGTCGCCGGGCCGGGCGATGCCCAGCAGGGCGTTCAGATTCGCGCCGTCGCCGTAGAGTAGGCCGCCGCAGCCATGCACGATGGCGGCCACCGCTTCCACGTTTTCTTCGAATAGGCCGAGGGTGTTGGGGTTGGTGAGCATCAGGCCCACCACGGTGTCGTCGCAGGCGGCGCGCAGCGCTTCCAGGTCCACATTGCCGCGCGCGTCCGACGGGATTTGCACCACGTCGAAGCCGCTCATGGCGCTGGTGGCCGGGTTGGTGCCGTGGGCCGAGTCGGGGATGAGGATGCGGGTGCGGCGGGTGTCGCCCCGGCTGGCATGGTAGGCGCGCATGATGAGCACCCCCGCAAACTCGCCGTGAGCGCCGGCCGCCGGCTGGAGGCTGACCGCTGCCAGCCCGGCGATGGTCTTGAGCGCTGCTTGCAGGCGGTACATCAACTCCAGGCTGCCCTGCACGGTGGCGGCGGGCTGGAGCGGGTGTACCTGCGTGAGGCCTTCGATGGCGGCGGCCTTCTCGTTGACCTTGGGGTTGTACTTCATGGTGCACGAGCCCAAGGGATAGAAGACGGTGTCGATGGAAAAGTTCTTCTGGCTGAGGTGCGTGTAGTGGCGCACAAAATCGAGCTCGCTCACCTCAGGCAGCTTAAGGTCGGCGCGCACGGCGGCCGGCAAGGGCGCGGCGGGCACGTCCAGCTCGGGCAGGGTGTAGGCCGTGCGGCCGGGGGACGACAGGTCGAAGATCAATGGCTCAGGGGTGGTTCGCATGGTTCAGGCTCCTACTCGCTCGGCAGCGCGGCGGCCAGCGCCTCGATTTGGGCGCGGGTGTTCAGTTCAGTCACGCACACCAGCATGGCGTTCACGGCCCAGGGATAGTGCGGCGCCAGGTCGTAGCCGCCGAGAATGCCGCGCTGGAGCAAAGCGGCGTTGACCTCCGCCACCGGGCGCGGGCAGCGCAGCACAAACTCGTTAAAGAACTCGGCTTTGGTCAGCAGCGCGTAACCGGGCACGCGCGCCAGCACCTCGGCCGCGAAGTGGGCCTTGTGGTAGCACTGCTCCGCCACCTCCCGCAGGCCCTGTTTGCCCATGTAGGCCAGGTACATGCCGGCCTGCAAGGCCACGAGGCCCTGGTTGGTGCAGATGTTGCTGGTGGCTTTCTCGCGGCGGATGTGCTGTTCGCGGGTCGAGAGCGTGAGCACGTAGCCGCAGCGGCCCTGCGTGTCGGTGGTCTGCCCGATCAGGCGACCGGGCATCTTGCGCATGAAGGCTTCGCGCGCGCCGAACAGGCCCAGGTACGGCCCGCCGAAGTTCAGCCCAGCGCCTAGCGGCTGGCCCTCGGCCACCACCACATCAGCGCCATAGGCGCCCGGTGCCGGCAGCAGGCCCAGGCTGATGACCGGGTTGGCCACCACAATCAGCAGCGCTCCGGCGGCATGCACGGCGGCGGCGAGGCCGGTGGTGTCGAGCAGGTCGCCCAAGAAGCTGGGGTTTTGCACGATGAGGCAGGCGGTGTCTTTGTCGAGCTGCGGCAGCAGTTCGGGCAGCCCGGCCTGGGTGTCCTCGTCGCCGATGATCGTGACATGCTTGCCGGGCAGATAGGTGCGCAGCACCTGGCGATACTGCGGGTCAACCCCCGGCGCAACCAAAATCTTGCGGCGCTTGCCGTTGGCGACGTTGATGGCCAGGATGGCGGCTTCGGCCATGGCGGTCGCGCCGTCGTAATGGCTGGCATTCACAGCATCCATGCCGGTCAGCTCGGCCACCATGCTCTGATATTCAAAGATGGCCTGGAGCGTGCCCTGCGCCACTTCGGGCTGGTAGGGGGTGTAGGCGGTGAGGAACTCGCCCCGGCTCGAGAGCGCGGGGATGGCACTTGGGATGAAGTGGTTGTAGGCCCCTGCCCCCAAGAAGGTGGCCAAGCAGCCGGTGGCGCTGTTCTTGTGCGCCAGGGCGTACAGCTCGTTGAGCACTTCGATCTCAGAGACGCCTTTGGGCAGATCAAGCGTTGGGAAGCGGTGCGCGGCCGGCACGGCGTCGAACAGGTCGGCCACATCGCTGACGCCGATGGTCGCCAGCATGGCGGCGCGGTTGGCGTCGGTGGTAGGCAGGTAAGGCATGCTCAGCCTCCAATCAGTTGGGCGTAGGCGACGGGCGTCAGCAACTGCGCCACCTCGGCTGGGTGGCTGGGCTTGAACTTGGCGATCCAGCCGGCGCCGAACGGGTCGCTGTTAAGCAGTTCGGGCGTGGCAGTCAGGGCGCCGTTCAACTCGACCACGGTGCCGCCGATGGGCAGGTAGAGATCGGAGGCGGCCTTGACTGACTCGAGCGAGCCGATGCGGTCGCCCTTGGCGAAGTCCGCGCCCGGCTCGGGCAGCTCGACATACACAATGTCGGACAGTAATTCCTGGGCGTGGTCGGTAATGCCGTAGACGAATAAGTCGCCATCGGGGCGGACCCATTCATGAGTTTCGGAGTAGTGAGCGCGTTCATCCTGTTTCATGGGAAGTCTCCTGAAGTTAGGGCGCCGCGGCGGGTTAGCGCCGGTAGGCGGGCACGTAGAAGGGCCGCTTGACGACGCGCGCCCGGGTCGGTTTGTCGCGAATGAGAATGTCGAACTCGGTGCCGCGCGCGGTCAGTTCGCGCGGCACGTAGGCCATGCCGACATAGGTGCGCGAGGTGGGCGCGAACATGCCGCTGGTGACGTGGCCGACCGGCTGGCCGTTGTGCCACACCGGGTAATGCTCGCGGGCCACGCCCCGGTCGATCAGCTCGAAGCCGACCAGCGCCTGCGCGGTGCGTTCCAGCTTTTGCTTCAGCAGGGCATCGCGGCCGATGAAGGGCTTATGCAAGCTGACGGCGAAGCTCAGGCCAGCCTCCAGCGGCGATATGGTGGCCGACAGTTCGTGGCCGTAGAGCGGCATGCAGGCCTCGAAGCGCAGGCTGTCGCGGGCGGCCAGGCCAATCGCCTTGGCCCCGTCGGCGGCGCCGGCCGCTAACAGTCCGGTCCACACCTGCTCAGCCTGGGCGATGGGGAAGAACAGCTCAAAGCCGTCTTCACCGGTGTAGCCGGTGCGGCCAAGCAGCGTGGGCACCTCGCCCAGCACCACGGCCTGGACCGAAGTGAAGCGCGGCACCTGATTGAGGTCGCAGTTGGTCACGCGGTTGAGAATCTCCGGCGCCTTGGGGCCTTGGAAGGCCAGCATGTAGGTCGCGTCGGAGATGTCGCGCACGGTCACATCGAAGCCGGAGACGTGGCTAGTGACCCAGGCCACGTCCTTGTCGCGGTTGGCGGCGTTGATGGCCAGGAAGTAGTAGGGGCGCTGCCCGCCGGCTTGCTCGTCGGGCAGCTTGTAGATGAACAAGTCGTCCACGGTGCCGCCATCGGCGTAGCAGAATAGGGCGTAGTGCGCGTCGAACAGCTTCATCGCCGCCACATCGTACGTGACGAGGTGGTTGACGAAGGCCTCGGCCTGCGGGCCGCGCACTTCCATCTGGCCCATGTGGTCGATGTCGAACAGGCCGGCGGCGGTGCGGGTGGCCTGATGCTCGTCGAGCGGGCCGGTGGGGTACTGCACCGGCATCTCCCAGCCGGCAAACGGCACCATGCGCCCGCCGTGGGCCACATGCCAGGCATGCAGCGCGGTATGCTTAGGCAAATTACTTGCAGTCATATTCTGGTCCTAACTGCCGCTCAGTAAGCGGCGCCAGCAGGGGTCAGTGCTCCTGACCCAGAGACAGCCAGCCAAAATGACTCGGCTGCGGTTCACCCGGCATATGGTTCAGCAAATAGCGCCGGCAGGTTGACCAACTCTTTGCGAGCCGGGCACGCATAAGTGCGGCGCTTGCTGGTGGTCAGGCCATAGCCCACCAGGCCCTCCAGCAGCTTGAGCGCGCCGGCCACACCGTCGATGACGGGCACGTGCAGCTCGGCTTCCAATTCCTTATCGAGGCCGGCCATGCCGGCGCAGCCCAGGCAGATGACCTCCGCGCCGTCTTCTTCCAGGGCGCGGCGGGCGGCGGCCAGGATCAGCGCGCGCGTGTTGGCCTCGCTCTGTTCGAGCGCCAGCACCGCCAGCCCGGTAGAGCGCACCGAGGCGCAGCGGTCGGCCAGCCCGTAGTGGCGCACGGCATCCCACAGCAGCGGTTCCCACTCAGCGTTGGTGGTCACCACACTGAACGTGCGCCCGACCATACAGGCCAACAGCATGGAGGCCTCGGCGATGCCCAGCACCGGTTTGGGCGTGATCTCACGCGCGGCGTAGATGGCCGGGTGGTCGCTGTAGCAGGCGATGACGAAGGCGTCGAAGTTGGGCAGTTCCTGCAAGAGCACCGCTAGAGTCGGCGGCGCGCTAAGCACCTCGTCGTAAATGCTCTCAATTGAGCGCGGGCCGGCCGTGGGGTTGAGGGCGACGACCTGCGTTGTCGGCAGCGCGTACTGCTGGGCCACGGCGGCGATGCGCGCGGTAAAGCTCGCGGAGGTGTTGGGGTTAATCAGCAGGATACGCATGGTGAGGCTGGTCCTTGGCGCGCCAATCGAACCCTGGACGGCGGCGCACAGGCCGCCACCGCCCAGGGGTAAAACACACGTGGGTTAGGCGAGCACCGGCTCGGCCTGGGCAAAGCGCGAGAACGGCAGGCGCTCGAGATACCAACTCTTCTCGCCGGTCATCACAAAGCGGGCCACGTCGCGGCCGATGGTCGGCGCTTCGATGACGCCGTTGCCGCCGGCGCCGGAGGCCAGCACGTAGCCGGGCACGGGCGTGTCGCCCAGCACAGGCAGGAAGTCCGGTGGTTCAGCACGGTAGCCGACCCAGTCGTTCACGATGGACGACTCGAGCAGGCGCGGGTAGTGCTGCATCAACTCGTCGGTCAGGAAATCCCAGAAGTACGGATCGGTGCCACCGGTCATGGCCAAATCGTCGGGGTTCCAGATACCGGCGTGCATCGGGTCACTCAGGTCCATGGTCAGGTGGGCCTTGCAGATGAAGACATTGCCCTTGTCTTTGCGGGCGTAGAAGCGCGGGTACTTGAGCACCGGGAAGGGATAGCCCAGGTCTTCAGTGGGTTCAAGAATGAAGACCTCGGCCTTGGTGTGCCAGATGGGCAGCTCCACGCCGACCTTTTGGGCGGTGAAGCGCGCCCACGGGCCGGAGGCATCGACCAGCATGTCCAGGTCGAAATGGCCCTTGTTGGTGTCCACCCCGGCCACGGCGCCGTGCTTGAGGGTGATGTCGGTGACCTGCGTGCCGATCATGATCTGGGCGCCGTTTTCGCGAGCCAGGCGCGCCAGGGTGTTCGAGATCATGGTGGCGTCAAAGAAGCCGTCGTCGGGGCACCAGCCGGCGCCCAGGATGCCGTCGAGGTTCAGGTCGGGCACGATGGCGTGAATCTTCTTGGGATCATGCCAATACTCGGCGTGGTAGCCGGAGGCCAGGGTCAGGTCCACAGCCTGCTGCACATACATCTCGTACTCTTTGTAGGGGGCCACGGTGAGCGTGCCGGTCTTTTCAAAGCCGCAGCAGCCGGGCTGAGCCGCTTCGAGGCCGGTGTAGAACTTGAAACCGTACAGCCGCACCGACCAGAATTCGTGCTTGAGCGAGTCGTCGATCAGGCAGTGGGTGCCGGCCGACTTGGCGGTGGTGCCCGAGCCGATGGTGTTCTTTTCGAACAGGATGATCTCGGCGTCGGGGTACTGGCTCAACTGGTAGGCGACGGAGGTGCCAATGACCCCACCGCCGATAATGCCGATCCGTTTCTTCATGAGAATCTCCCTTTCTGAGAGCAAGTCAGGCGTTAAGTGCAAACCAGTCGCGCGCTAATTGGCCCAAGCCGGGGTGATCCCCCGCGCCTGGAGCCGCTCGGCGAGGGCCGGCAAGAAGGCATACAGGTCGGCCACCACGCCCACATCAGCCTGGGCAAAGATAGCGGCATTCTCGTCGTTGTTGAC
>JAYUUW010000134.1:0-1872 GCA_043754665.1 Anaerolineales bacterium
GTGAACGAGTTGATCCTCTCGGACTCGCGCTCCGAGCAATTTGTGACCGTCTTCTATGGTGTGTGGGAGCCGGAGACCGGCCTGTTCCGCTATGCGGTGGGCGGCCACAACCCGCCGGTGTGGGTCACCGCCGACGGCAACGTGCAGACTCTGCCGGGGCGCGGCATTGCGCTGGGCGTGCTCGACGGCGCGCGTTACGCGGAGCAGCAGGTGTGCCTGGCCCCCGGCGACGCGCTGGTGCTCTATACCGACGGCCTGACCGACGCCGTGAACAGCCACAACGACGAGTTCGGCATGGAGGGCGTGTTTGCGGTAGTGCGCGCGACGTACCAGGCGTCGGCCACGGTGATCTTGGAGACGATGGCGACGGCTGTGCAGGCCCACGTGGGCGCGCGCGAATCGTTTGACGACATGACCTTTGTGGTACTGAAACATACCGCCTAGGTGTGTTAGGATGACGGCGCGGGTCGCAGGCGGCCCCCGGCCGCACCAAGGAGCACCCACCGGGCCGGCTTTTGCCGGCTTTTTGTTTGGCGCCGGCTTCGGCCGCCATCCGCCCGCCACGGTAAGCACCGGTAGCCACCATTGGAGGACGCGCGCATGGGTAAAAACTGGAAATGGCTCTGGGCCGGCTTAGCGCTGGCGCTGGGGCTGGGCCTGACTGCCACGGCCGGCCTGCTGACGGCGGCCGAGGCCGGCGGCAACGACCTGGGCGTGGATTGGGTCGAGTACGCTGTTGACCTGGACCAACCAGTCGATATCGCCTTCACCGGCGTCGCCACCGACACGCGCATGTTCGTGGTCGAGCGCCCCGGCCGGATTAAGGTGGTGGAGGCTAGCGGCACCGTGCTGGCGACGCCCTTCCTCAGCATTACCACGCTGGTGAATTCGGAGGCCTTTGGCGAGATGGGCCTCCTTGGACTGGTGTTTGACCCCGACTACGCCAACAACGGCTTCTTCTACGTCTACTACAACGATTTCGCCGATGAGGGCAGCGTGCCCAACAACGGCAATATCCAACTCTCGCGCTACCAGGTCAGCCCCGACCCGAACGTGGCCCTGACCACCGAAGTGAAGCTGCTCACGATCTCGCACCCCACGCACACCAACCACAACGGCGGCGATATGGCGTTTGGGCCGGATGGCTACTTGTATCTGGCCCCCGGCGACGGGGCGAACGGCAACAACGCCTTGACCGTGACCACACTGCTCGGCAAGGTGCTGCGGATTGATGTGACCGACGTGGCGACCTACACCGTGCCGGCCTCCAACCCCTACACCCAGACCGTGGGCGCCAAGCCGGAGATTTGGGCGCGGGGCTTCCGCAACCCCTGGCGCTTCAGCTTCGACTCGCTGACCGGCGACCTGTACATTGGCGACGTGGGGCAAAACGATTGGGAGGAGATCAGCCGCCAGCCGGCGGCCAGCGCCGGCGGTGAGCACTATGGCTGGCCGTGCTACGAGGGCACGCAACCCTTCAACAACAGCGGCTGCCCGCCGGTCAACACGCTCACCATGCCGGTCTTCGACTACAACCATCAGCCAGGCGACAATGCCGCGGTGACGGGCGGCTATGTGTACCGGGGCGTGGAGTATCCGGCGCTCAATGGCTACTACTTCTTCGCCGACTACGGCAGCCGCCGTTTCTGGGCGCTCAACACCGCCACCAACGCGGTAACAGAGTTGGGCCAGATGCTCGTCCTGGGGTCGAACCCCAGCACGTTCGGGCAAGACCCGGCGGGCAGCGTGTACGTGGCCGATAACAACTTTGGCATCATCTACAAGCTCACCGGCCCGCTGCCGTTGCCGGTGCAGACGCCGTCGTTCTTGCCGATGCTTAACCGCTAGCGCCCCTGCGCTAATTGGGCGGCG
>JAYUUW010000135.1:0-2190 GCA_043754665.1 Anaerolineales bacterium
AGCGCGGCGCGCACGGCCTCTGGCGGCGCGGCGCGTAAGTTGCCCAGCGCCTGTACCCGCTGTAGGTTGGCCAGCACCAGGGCACTATCGACGACTGCCGGCGGCGGGCGGCGGGCGGCCTCGGCCTGCGCTTCACTAAGCGCCTGCTCGCGCTTGTCCACCTCCGCCACCAGCAGCCCATAAGCCACTGACGCTGGCGGCGTGGCGGCCAGCTCCGCGCGGGCCTCGGCCAGCTTGCGCTCCAACTCCGCCGGCGACGGCGCGAGCCCGATCGGTCGCGGCAGCACATGGCGGCTCTGGTAGGCGCGGGTGACTTCGGCCGGGTCAATCCGGCGCAGTTCGTCAATCAGCGCCAGGGCGGCGTCTTCGCTGATGTTGTTGGGGGGATGGGGCAGCCCTGGCCCGGGCGGTGCTTGCCGCCGTCGCAGGTTGTAGATGGCCCAGCAGCGGTAGTAGGTGTGGGACCAATTGCCGCTGCGGCCGTGGCGCACCAGCGGCGTGAGCAGGCAGCCGCAGTAACCGCAGCGCAGCACCCCGGCCAGCAACGCCGTGCCGTGGTGGGCAATAGAGCGGCGCACGACGGCCCGGCGCTCCAGCTCGCGCTCGACCGCGGCGACCACGGCCGGGGGCCAGGCGGCCGGCTGCTGACCGGGCGCCACGAAGCGCACGCCCCCGCCCCGCCGCGCCTGCCGGCCATAGTCCAGTAAGCCGCGATACCACGGGTTGAGCATGATTTCGGCCACCGACGCGCCCTGCAGCGGCGTGCCCGTGGCCGGGTTGACGCCCAGCCGCTTAGCGATCTCGTCGTAGGACAACCGGGCCAGAAACAGCGCCGCCAGCTCATCGAAGAAGGCCCGGTATTCGGCGCGGAACTCGCAGCCCACTCGCCGGCCGGCTGCGTCCCGCATGGTGGCGTAAAACTTCGAGTGGCGCGTAGGGGTGAGCCCGGCCCGCGCCTTCGCTTCGCGGCCGAACTGCACGCGGCTGATGCGAGCCTTCTGCTCCTCGCGCGCGGCCCAGGCCTGCAACATGGCGAAGCGTTTGTCGAAGCCGTCCGTGGCCAGGCGCACGGTCACATCGTGCTCATCCACCAGCTCGAGAAAATCAATCGCCGGCCGATAGTTGCGGTAGAGGCGGCTGGCGTGGTAAGCCACCACGGCGTTGATCCGGCCGCTCTTGATGTCAGCTAGCAGCCGCTGCCACTCGGGCCGATCCGTGCGCTCCCCCGACGGCTCAACCTTGCGCTTGCCCACGTAATACTTCTTGTCATCGCAGTAGGTATCGACCAACGCCCCGCCTTCGCGAGCGACAATGGCGGCGGTCTCGCGGTCCTGGGTGGGGATGCTGGCCGTGCCGGGCAGCGCCTGCTCTTCGCTGCTCACTCTAAGATAACGCGCCCAGCGAAGTATGCCAGTCACCGCCCTACCCTACCCCCGCTTGACAATCGCATCATTCAGCGCAGCCACGATCTTGTCAACTTCGGCACGATCCTGCGACATGCTGGCCCGCTGTTCACCGCCTGCCGTGCCGATCTTGACCACATAGGTATTCTTCTGCGCCCGCGCCATGATGACGCCGGCCACGGCCAGCACCGCCCCCGCGCCCCAACAGACATAGCCGCTATTCTTGACGGTGAAGCCGTAAGCGATGATGCCCACGCCCACAATCACCATGCCGATATATAGGCCGACGCTAGGCGAGATAGTTCCCGCCGCCACGCTGGTAATGTTCGCCAGCGCGTAGGACGTGTTGCCGAACACCGCCCGCGCACTCGTAACCTTGATGCTGCCTTGCTCGTAGTACGTTGTTTCTGGCTGCTGAGACGCCATGCCCCTGCCCCCATTCTGCTAGTCGTACAGCCCGCCGACAATCTTGGCCGGCCTGGGCCGCACGAACGTCCAATAGCGGCGGCGCGGATAAATCACCGCCAGCACCGCGCCTCGAATTATCAGCAGTTCATCCCTTGTTCGCCCGCGCAGAATTTCCACCAGCACCGCTAGTCTGTTCACGCTTCCCCCGATCAAAGTTCTCAGCCAATGCCTTTACCGTTGCCAAAATGGCGGCCTGCTCGGCATCTGGCCGGTTAGCCACCATCTGTAAGATTTCGAGCGCCAACGGGTCGAGGTCTTGCGCTGGGTCTTGTGGGTCACGGTCAATAAACCCAGCCTGATAAAGCACGACGGTATCAGG
>JAYUUW010000136.1:0-4702 GCA_043754665.1 Anaerolineales bacterium
GGCAAGGTGGTGACTGGGGCGGCCGGGCCGTCGGGCCACAGCGCCTGGCACGTGACCGGCTCGGCAAATACCAGCACACAACTGAACATGAGATCGAGGTACTTGTACTCGGGGACCTCGATGTATATCTGGCTGCCGGCCGGAACGGTGGGCGCCCACTCGACCAACTCGGTGACAAACGCCCGGCGAAATGCTCCGTTTTCGTTGTATTGGCGAATCCAAATTTGGATGACGACCACATTGGCCAGCACAAACGCCACGAGACCAGCACTGACCGCCAACCGCGCCGGCCGCCAGCGGGCCGACTCAAGCCGGCGCCGCAGCGCGCCGAGGCCGGAGGCCGCCAGGATGGCGAAGCCAATGTAAGGTAGGTAGAGGTAACGAAAGGCCTGGGCCAGATTGCCATTCCAGAGCGCATACGGCAGGTAGGTAATGAAAATCCAGAGCGTCAGGAACTTGACGACCGGCTGCCCGCGCACGACGAGCCACACGGCGACGAGATTGGCCGCCGCGCCCAGGGCCAGCAGCACGGCGAAACTCACATCGACCACCGTGGCCGGAATGAAGCGGACCAGCATGTTGTAGACCGGGCCATGCTGGAGGTTGGGCGCGAGCATAAAGATGAGGTTGCGAAAATTGCCGAGCACGTGCCAGCCAGGCCCATAGGCATTCGCCGAAAAGGCTGCTTCGGACACGCCGGATTGGGTAAACCGATATTGCAGCCACAGATAACCGGCCAGGATGACCCAGTAGGGCCCATGCACGATCAGATCGCGCCATTGCCACTGCCACGGCCGGCCGGCGTTGGCGTGGCGGCCCAGCAGCACATGGTAGGCCAGCACTACCAGCGGCAGTGTCATGCCGAGTTCTTTGTACAGCAGCAACACGCCAAAGGCCGCTAAGGCGAGCAGATACCACAGCCACGTGCGGTAACGCAAGAAGTAAATGAAGGCGCCGACCGCCAGGAGATAGAAGATCGTCCCCAGTGAGTATTGCGACTCGGAGATGTAGATCACGACGAGATGATAGGTGGCGGCCGTGCCAAACAGGAGCGCGGCGAGGAAGGCCAGGTTGGGGCGGCCGAGCAAGTGCCGCGCCAGATAGAAAACGAGGAGGGTGGCCGCGATATGCTGGAGCAGACTGAGCCCCAGGAAGAGCCGCGCGTCGAGTTGAAAGAGGTGGATTTGCAGCCAGAGGACAACATCGAGCAGGATGCGAATGCTGTAGCCCAGCTCGGTTTGCCAGACATGGCCCAGAGTCTGAAAGCGCACTTGACCCAAGTGCCAAAAGTCGTCGGCCTGGAAATAGCCGTTCCAGACGCCGAAGTAGCCGACAGTTAGGATTAGGCTGAGCGCTAAGGGCCAGCGATACGGGCGCGGCCGGCTGGTCTCGCCCGGTGAGGGCTTATCCGTCATGAAGGTTTGTCCTTGGGGGCCGCCAGATCAGGTTGAGGAGGCGGCGCGGGTTTCTGGTGTCGCCACCGGCCACGCGCCAAGCGCACGACCTCGGCACACGCGCCCTCCGTAAGCCGGACTGCCAGCTACACCCAGGTCTCACGCGCGGGCAGGCTGCGCCTACCACCGGCCAACAAGATGATAGTCGTTTTTCTAAACTTTGCGCTGCCGAAAGGGTGCATCGCCAGGGCAATCGCATCTTAATTCTGTTCGTTGAGAAATACCCAAAATCTGCTCAGAAACTCAACCTGGCTGTGACAACCCGAGATTTCTCACCCCCCACATAAGTAGCGCTGAAATTAGCGACCTGACGGGGGGCTTCGAAATGACAGTTAAACGGCTATGGCCGGTCAACGCCGCGTAAATTAGATGCGATTGCCCTGGGTGCATCGCTGGATGGTGGCTGCCTTTGACCCGGCGGTTGTCCCAAAGGGATGCTTCGCTAAAACCGCGGCACTCGCAAGCTCGTAAGGCGAAGCCCGCAGCCCTTTGGGCCGTCACCCAACCAAGAGCGTTGGGCAAGTGTGACCTGCGCGGGCCGGGAGCGCAGCGCCATTTCCTACCCGACCACTAAACGCAAATGCACTCGGCTGTGGCTGCCATAGGGGGCGCGCTAGCGGGGCGGTAGCGACACAGCTGGGAGGACCGAGAAAATGCAGCTATTCGGCCAATATCTAGCACCATCTTGACACCTGTACATATCTGGAATATACATAGCCAATGAGTGATCTACTCCTGGAATGTGTTGGTTTCGAGTGGGATCAAGGTAATTCCGAAAAGAACTGGGCCAGACATCAGGTCAGCCGGGCCGAGTGCGAAGAGTTGTTTCTGAATGATCCGCTGGTCGCTGCGCTCGATGAGAAACATTCGGCGACTGAGCCCCGGTACTATGTACTCGGCCAAACTGACGCAGGCCGAGGCCTATTTGTAGTGGTAGCGATCCGGGCCAAGCTCATCCGTGTTATCTCAGCCCGAGATATGAATAAGCGCGAAACGAAGGAGTACCAACGTGCCCAAGACGACGAAGAAAACGGCTCCACCCCTGCCAAAGTTTAAAAACGAAGATGAGGAACGGGCATTCTGGGCAGTAAATGACTCCAGTCAATTTGTCAATTGGCGTCAGGCCAAGCGCATGAAACTGCCCAACCTGCGGCCAACGACTCGGGTCATTTCAATTCGGCTGCCCGAAACGATGCTAGAGCGGTTGAAAATCCTTGCCAATAAGCGGGATGTGCCGTATCAATCCTTGTTGAAGATGTATGTTGCCGAAAAGATTGAGGAGGCGTTGCGGCCGACGGCAGTCTAGGGTCGGCTTGACGAGCGCCGCCTCCTTTCACGATATCAAGCGACCGGCCAGGCCCCAAAGCCTGGCCGGTCTTGTTTGTGCTTGACGGCCTGGACGCCGCACCGACAGGCCCTTCCGCGCGCTTGTCGCCGCTGGTGGCCACCCCGCCGCTGACGCCAACCTCAGCGTGGCCGGGCCTTACTTGTTCGCCAGCGGGATGTAGGTCACATAGGCGTTGAACGCGGTCCAGGCGGCGTTGGCGGCAATCGCGTCTGATTCATCATCCACCCACACCCCGGCCACCCACGCGCCATTGGCGGCCAGGTCGAGGCCGAAGTTGTCGCAGGTGCCGCGATCTTCAAAGACCCGGCGGTTATTCGACAAGCCGCCGTAGGTCACATAGACATCGCCCGCGCAGTAGCCGGCGTCGCCGGCGGGCGCTTGTGCCTCGAGCATGTGCACTTCATACGCCCGCCAACCAATCACGGGCACGTCGCCGAAGGAGCTGTTCTCCTCGACAATGAGCGGCTCTTCGTCGCTCTCAGCGGGCGTGTTGGTCACCTGGTCGGGGGCGGTGCTGCCGGTGGACGGCGGTGCGTACCACCAGATTTCGCTGTAGGTGAGGGTGTTATGGCGGGCTGAAAAGACCGCGTTGGGCTGGTCGTCGATCAGCGCGAGGTTGACATTACCATGCAGGACCCACGGCCCGTCGACCTGGGGCACGGTGAGCGTCGTCACGCCGCGGTAGCAAGCAACGGCCACATCGAGGCAGCGCACCTTAACGGTGTCGCCGGCGCCGTTGTAAATGGCATACGCGAAGTAGACCCGGTCATCATCGTCGAGCGCGAGGCTGGGGCGCGAAAACACGTAGTCAAAGCTGCCTTCATAGGTGTCGGCGCCGAGAAAATTGGTGGCGCCGCCGGTGTTGTTCGAGTAGGCGAGGAACGTGTCGTCGACCGGGTTGCGGACCCACACCGCGTGCAGATCGCCGGTCGAGTCGATGCCCAGGCTCACGTGGGACGGGGACTGATCGAGGGTGTCGATCCGGCCGGTGCGGCTGCCGCCCGCGAGTTGGCGGTAGTACAGCCGGGTATTGCCGGTGACGTCGACAAAGTAGGCCGCATAGACATCCGCCCCGCGCGCCACGACGAGCGGCGGATCTTGGCTGGCCAACGCGGAGGTGTGCAGCAAGTGGCTTTCAATCTCGACGTTGACCGGGTCAACCGCCGGGTACAGGGTCCAATAGTCGACGCAGGTGGAGAAGTCGGAGCACTCGGAGTGCACCACGTAGGCGTCGCCGGTGCTGCTGACGGCTACATCGGGGTAGCGCGCGAAATCGCCGATAGTCTGGACAATGCCGTGGCTGTAGACCACCGCGCCCAGAGCCACGCGTGAATAGACCAGCACACAGGTGTAGGTGGCGGCTTCGCCGGAGCACTCGGTCCAGGCGTAGTGTTTGACGCCGTCGGCGCCGACGGCCACCGCCACTTCGCTGACGCTGGCCAGGGCCTCGCGCGGCAGGGGACCGACCGGGGCGATAGACCTGACACAACTGGCGAGCAGCGCGGCACTGAGCAGGCTGACCAGGACCATCCAATAAGCGCGGCGTTTGGGCATAGGTTCCTCCACAGCGGGGCGTGACATCAAGGCGCAAGTTTAGCTCAAAACCGGGGGGGGGGGGGCGGGGGGTGACAAAGCTCCTATTCAAACGCGGGCCGCTCGGATGGTCGGAGAGCCGAGTTAGTTCAAGCCGGGATTTCTCACCCCCCACAAGGTTATGTTAGGCCCAACTGCCTGACGGGGGGCTTCGAAATGACAAGTCCGGCGGGCGGGTGACGGCGAGCGACTGTTTGGGCCGAGGGAGATGGGGCAGCGCTGGCCCTGAAGGCCGCTGCCGGTCAGCCCAGAACACACCGGGCGGCCCAGAGGCCGCCCGGTGGTGGTTGTTGCTAGCGACGCCGAC
>JAYUUW010000137.1:0-1776 GCA_043754665.1 Anaerolineales bacterium
AATTGTGGACGCCCAGCCCGACCTGTGGCCGGTGCTGGAAAAGGCGGCCGGCAACGGCGGCAGCGCCAAGGCGGCGCTGGTGCTGACGGATTTTGAGATCGTGAATAAGAACGTCAAGGCCATCGCTGCGCTGGGGCTGGAGATGAAGGACATCAACAGCGGCCTGATCGACTTTTTGGGCGAGCGCGACGGCCGCGAGGTGTATTGGTGCTGGCGCTACAATGAGCCGCGCGTGGCGCACTGGCACGACCTGGAAGCCGGTTTTGCGGGCCGCCGCCCGGTGGAATAACAGTGGTGAATGGTAGTTTTATTGGTATTGTCGAAACCGCGTTTCGCAATTAGGATCGCCTGATGTTGAATTTTCTCAAACCCAAGCCCACCCCCACCGGTGAGCCGCGCCGCTTGTGGCTCGACCTGGGCGACCTGGGCGACCTGGTCAACCCCGCCGGGCCGCATGAGCAGTGGCAAGACCACGGCCTGGGGCTGCTGCGCACCATCCTGCACCAGAACGGCGTGCTGACCGACCTGGCCTCGACCCGCGCCTGCACCACCTGGGACCAGGTGGCGGCCAAGCTGCGCGGCTACGATATGCTGATGATGAATGTGCGCAGCTACACCTACCCGGTGGCCTACCGGGCGGCCAAGCTGTTCAAGCAGTTGAACCCCAACGGCCTGGTCATCACCGGCGGCATGCATGCCACCGTGGCGCCCGATGAGATGGAAGCCGTGCCGGAGTTCGACAAGATCTGCAAAGGCCCCGGCGAGAACGTGATCGTGGACCTGCTGCGCAACCCCGGCAACTTTCCGCGCGTGTTCCTGGGGCAAGGCGCCAAGAGCATGGCCGAGTGGCCCATGATCGACCGGACGCTGTGGCCCAAGCCGGCGAGCTGGAAGCTGGCGCGCAAGTTCGACTGGCCGCTAGAGCCGGAGTGCGGCTGGGGGCCGGGCGCGGTGGTCACCCTGCTCACCAGCCGGGTGTGCCCGTGGCAGTGCGTGTTCTGCAATGAGAACTCGTACATCGCCAATATGGGCCGCCGCCCAGTGGAGATGGTGATTGACGAGCTGAACTTCCTCGACCGCAAGTATGGGCCGGTGGGGTCGGTGGTCATTCACGACAGCATGTTCTTCCAGAACCCCAGTTGGCTGGAGGAATGGATTGAGAAGTACCCGCGCCTGGCGCGCTCGCCGTGGCCGTATTGGGCCGCCGGGCGGGCCGACACGGTGCGGCAGTGGCCTGACCTGTTCGAGGCGCTGATCCGCGAGACGAACTGGCGCACGGTGTCCATCGGCTTTGAGAGCGGCAGCGACCGTGTGCTGCGGCTACTGAACAAAGAGTGCACCGAGGAAGACAACTACTTCACCATTGACCTGCTCGACCGCATCGCCACCGACCTGGAGCGCCAGGGCAAACCGGCGCCGGTGTTCTGGTCGAACATCATGCTCGGCATCCCCGGCGAGCAGCGCGAAGACGCCTTCAAGACCATGCGCATGCTCAAGTACATGCGCCGGGTGCTGCCGTCGATTTCGTTCTACGCCCCCTACCCCGGCTCGGCGCTGGGGCATCAGCTGATTGCCGAGGGCAAGAGCCTGATGTCGAAAGACAACTATCACCGCTTCCCCGACGACGAGAAGGTGAAGGGCGTGGACTACGCGTTCTACCGCGAGCTGCTGGCGGGCAAGTTCGACGGCGAAGTGAACAAGGGCCTGCCGGAGTTGCAGCAGCGCCGCGAGAATTACCTGGGCGCGCTGACGAAGGCCTAAGGCGGCGATAAATGA
>JAYUUW010000138.1:0-2074 GCA_043754665.1 Anaerolineales bacterium
GTGGCGGGGGTCAGCGCCAGCCACGCGCCGCACAGCGTGTCGGGGTAGCTGGGAATGTAATAGGAGTCCTGGTGGTAGCCCTGGCCAGGGTCGCCGGGCTTCTTGAAGAACAGCATGGATTGCAGCGCCAGCACGTCGGGGCCGATGAGCGCGGCCAGGCCGTCGAGCAGGCGCGGGTGCAGCAAGAAGCGCTCGTGCATAGGCGAGATGCGGTGCAGCATGTGGGCGCGCACCCAGTCCTTGCGGTCGGTGGGCAGCACGCCGTAGCCCTTCAGGTCGAGCGGGGCGTCGTCCATGGCGCGCCCGGCCACCATGTCGTCCATGAAGGTGTTCATCTCATCCACGTCGGCTTGCGGCACGAGGCCCTTGAGGATGACGAAGCCCTGCGTGCGGAACTGCTTGTACTGCGCCACGCTGACGCGATAGGTTTCATATGCGCGCGGGGCGCTGACTTCCAGGGTGGCCATGCGGTTCAACTCCTGCGTAAAGGCAGAGGCGGCGGATGGGTACGGCGAAAATGATAACGTAAGTGGCGGGAGGGGTCAATCGGCGAAAGCGCTGCGCGCAGAGAAAAGAGAAAGAGAAAAAGGGTGGCGCCCGGCTGAGTGCGAAGCGCCACAAGAATCGCTGGGGGCTGATGGCCGACGATTTCCAAAGTGAGACCCTTCGCGCGCCACCAGTTGGGTAATAGCCGGTGACGGGATGCGCGCTCAGGGTGACAAAGTTTTTCTTGGGAAGCCAAAAAACGCGGCTGCACCTGCGCTAGAACAGCGCCGCGACGAGGGCGGCCACGACCAGGCTGGTGACGGTTGAAATGACCAGGCCGATGAGGAAGCCTTTGAAATGAAGGGCATAGTCGCGGTAGCCGGCCAGCCCCTCGGTGCCCGGCAGGATCAGAAAGCGCGGGCGCAGGCGGACGACGATGAGCCAGTCGAGCACCAGCAAATCGAGCAGGTTGAAGACGTGGAACATCACCAGCAGGTGCAGCCCGGCGTCGCGGAAGGTTAGGTTGCCCCCCGCCCCGGCCCCCGGAGCCGCCGCCACCGCCTGAAACGACCAGACGATGAGGGCCACCAGCAGCGCGGTGACGGCCAGCCCGACGGGCAGGCGCAGCCGACGGGCGCGGGCGCTCATCGGCCCAAACTTGGCCCGCACGTCGGGCGGGTAGTCGTTGAGCATGATCTCCGGGTTGAGCCAGGTAAGCCCGAGGATGAGGGGGAAGAGGACGGCGCTGAGGACGACGCCCCAGGCCGCGGCGTGGAGTAGGAGGGGCCAGAGCGGCATGGTAAAACTCCCGCCGGCACAGCATCGGGCGCGGGGCGTCGGCGGGCGAACGCCGCGCCGCCGCCCAGCAGAGATGGCCTAATTGATTTCGAGCAGTTCGACCTCGAAGACAAGCGTGGCGTTGGGGGGAATGACACCGCCCGCGCCGCGCGCCCCGTAGCCCAGCTCCGGCGGGATGGTCAGACGGATCTTCTCGCCGATGCGCATGCGGGCCACGCCCTCGTCCCAGCCCTTGATGACCTGGCCGCGCCCGAGCACAAACTCAAACGGCTCGTTGCGGTCAACCGAGCTATCGAACTTGGTGCCGTTGGTGAGCCAGCCGGTGTAGTGCACGCGCACCTTGCTGCCGGGCTGCGGCGTGTGGCCCATGCCTTCGGCCAGGGTTTCAATGGTGATCTCGGGGGTTGCCATGAGGTGACTCCTGATGGGACCGCGCGGGCGGCGCTATAAAAGATGGCGCGATTGTAGCACAGCGCGCCGGGGCGGGGCCGTGCCCTGTAGCGCCTATGGGGCAGGCGGCACCGCCCGCCCGCTCCCCGTTGACAGATCAACATTCGGTGCTAGAATGCCATTTAGGTTAGACTAATAATTTATTTAATCATGACGAATTTAGTCCAGTTCGCCTGAAAGCGATCACTGTTATGCAAACCACCATTGAGACCGAACAGGCCGGCCAAACCACCACCTCGGCCCCGCGCCCGCCCCGCGCCGAGCCGGGGCCGGAAGCGGGCTGGCGGCACAAGCGCACGGCCGCCTCGCTGCCGGAGGTGTTCCGGTCGATCAAGGTCTT
>JAYUUW010000139.1:0-5694 GCA_043754665.1 Anaerolineales bacterium
GACGGGCAAGTGCGCCTAGAAGTGCTCGACAACGGGCGCGGCATCAACACCGCCATGCTCGCCAGCCCCAAGTCACTGGGGCTGCTGGGCATGCGCGAACGCGCCCAGCGGCTGGGCGGCGACTTAGAGATCCAGCGGCGCGCCGGCGGCGGCACGCAGGTGACTGTTCAAGTTCCCACCCACCTCCCATGAGCGCTCAACCGCTTCGCGTGCTGCACCTGGAAGACAACGCCGTCGACGCCGAGCTGATACGCTACCACCTGGAAGCGCTGGCCCAGGCCGCCGGCGAGCCCGCGCCGCAGATCACGGTGATCGACACGCGCGCCGGCTACGAAGCCGCCCTGGCCCAGCCCGGCTGGGAGGTCATCTTGGCCGACTATCGCCTGCCGAGCTACGACGGCCTGAGCGCGCTGCACGCCGCCCTGGCCCAGCAGCCGGAAGTGCCCTTCATCTTTGTCACCGGCGAGCTGGGCGAAGAACGGGCCATTGAAACACTGCGGCAGGGCGCCACCGACTACGTGCTGAAGACGGGGCTGGGCCGGTTGGGGCCGGCGGTGGCACGCGCCCGGCGGGCAGCCCGCGACCGGGCTGAGCGCCGCGAGGCCCAGGCCGCCGCCCGCGAGAGCGAAGGGCGCTTCCGCATCCTGGCCGACCACGCGCCGGTCATGGTGTGGATGGCCGACGCCGACGGCGCGTGTGACTTCTTCAACGCGCAGTGGCTGGCCTTCACCGGCCGCGCGCTGGAGCAAGAGGTGGGTCACGGCTGGCTCGACAATGTGCATCCCGACGACCTGGAGCGCGTCATGCGGCTCGACCGCGCGGCCGTCGCCCAGCGCCGCCCCAACGAAATGGAATATCGCCTGCGCCGGCACGACGGCGAGTACCGCTGGGTGGTCGACATCGGCGTACCGCGCTACGCGCCCGACGGCAGCCTGGCGGGCTTCATTGGCTCGGCGCTCGACATTCACGCCCGCAAAGCGGCCGAGGCCGCCCGCCGCGAGAGCGAAGGGCGCTTCCGCATCCTGGCCGACAATGCCCCGGTGCTGGTGTGGATGACCGACCATCTGGGCCTGGCCGACTTCTTCAATCGGCCCTGGCTGAGCTTCACCGGCCGCCCACTCGACGCCGAAGTGGGCGACGGCTGGACCACCAGCATTCACCCGGCCGACTTCGAGCGCACGCTGCAGGCCTACCGCACCGCTTTCGCCGCCCGCCAGCCGGTCGAACTGGAATTTCAACTGCGCCGCGCCGACGGTGAGTATCGCTGGGTCGTCAACCACGCCGTCCCGCGCTACGAGCCCGACGGCCGCTTCGCCGGTTACATTGCCTCCGGCCTCGACATTCACGAGCGCAAAGCGGCGGCCCAGGCGCTGCGCGCCGCCCGCGACCAAATCGCCGCCATTCTGCACGGCGTGGCCGAGGGCGTCACCGTGCAAGACGCGGCCGGGCGGCTGACCTATGCCAACGACATGGCCGCCGAAATGCTGGGCTATGCCGACGCCGACGAGCTGACGGCCGCCCGGCCCGGCGAGGCGGTGCGGCGCTTTCAAGTGTTCGATGAACAGGGCCGGCCCTTCCCGCTCGGCGAGCTGCCGGGGCGGCGCGCGCTCTTGGGTGAGCCGGACCCGTTCGCCGTGGTGCGCTTTCGCAGCGTCGGCAGCGAGGCCGACCAGTGGGCCGAAGTTCGCGCCCGCCCTATCTTCGACGCCGACGGCCGAGCCGTGCTGGCGGTCAACATCTTCCACGACCTCACCGCGCTCAAGCAGGCCGAGCACGCCCAGCGCCTATTGGCCGATGCCGGGCACCTGCTCGGCAGCGCGCTGGATGAAGACCACTTGGCCAACGGCCTGCTGCAACTGCTGGTGCCCGCCCTGGCCGATATGGGCGTGACGTTCCTGCTGGAGCCGGACGCCGCCCGCCCCCGCGCCGTCTACACCCAGGCCGACGCCGCCGTGACCCCGCTGCTGACCCAAATCGCTCAGGCCTACCAACTCGACCCCGCCCACCCGCACAGCCCCATGAACCAGGTCCTGCGCACGGGCGAGGCCCTGTTAATCGCCAGCTTCACGGAGGCGCTGGCGGCCAGCGTCGCGCCCGAAACCGCCGCGCAGTTGGCGCAATTGGCCCCGCACTCGGCGCTGCTGGCCCCGCTGCGCGCCCACGGGCGCACCCTGGGCGTGCTGGTGTTGGCCCGCCGACAAGGCCCGCCTTACACCGCCGCCGACCTGGCGCTGGCCGAGGAGCTGGCCCGCCGCGCCGCGCTGGCGCTGGAGAATGCCCGCCTCTATACCGCCGCCCAGCAGCAGGCCGCCCTGCTGGAGGCCCGCGTGCACGAGCGCACCGAGACCTTGCGCCAGAGCCAGCGCCGGCTGGCCGAAGCCCAGCAGATTGCCTCGCTGGGCAGTTGGCATTGGGACATCGCCAGTGACACCGTCACCTGGTCGGAGGAGCTGTATCGCATCTACGGCGTCGACCCGGCCGCCTTTGCCGCCACCTATGAAAGCTATGTGGCGCTGGTGCATCCCGCCGACCGCGAGTTTGTGGAATACACCGTGCGCACCGCGCTGACCGCGCGCCGGGGCTACGAATACCAGCACCGCATTGTGCGGCCTGACGGCGCGGTGCGCGTGCTGGCCGCGCGCGGTGAGATCACGCTCGACGCGGCCGGCCAGCCCACCGCGCTCACCGGCATCGCCCGCGATGTGACCGACCAACTGCGCATCGAGGCAGCCCTGCACGAATCGCGCGAGCAGTTGCGCCAATTGTCGGGCCACTTGCAGGCCACCCGCGAAGCCGAGCGCGCCCGCATCTCGCGCGAGATCCACGACGAGTTGGGCGGCGCGCTGACCGGGCTTAAAATGGACGTGGCGCGGCTGGCCACCCACATCGACACTCTCACGCCCGAAGGCGTGCGCGCCCAGACGCGCGACATTCTGGCGCTGCTCGATGACGCCGTGAAAACCGTCCGCCGCATCGCCACCGACCTGCGCCCTGCCCTGCTGGACGACTTTGGCCTGGCCGCCGCCATGGAATGGCAAATGCAGGAATTCCAGAAACGCTCCGGCCTGGCCTGCACCTTCAGCACCAATGCCGACACCGACAGCCTGCCGCTGCCGCCCGAGGCCGTGACGGCGCTATTCCGCGTGTTTCAAGAGACGCTGACCAACGTGGCGCGCCACGCCCAGGCCACCACGGTGACCGCCCGCCTGGAACTCACCGCCGAGTACCTGGAACTCGACGTGCAGGACAACGGCCGGGGCATCAGCCCGGAGGCATTAACCGGCCGCCGCTCGCTCGGCCTGCTGGGCATGCGCGAACGGGTGACCCTGCTGGCCGGCGAACTGCGCCTGGATGGCGCGCCCGGCCAGGGCACGCGGGTGCTGGTGCGCGTGCCGCTGGCCGGTCAAGGACCAACCGATGCTTGAGCGCTCGCGGGCGCGGCGCGGCGCCAGCGTGCGCGTGCGCCTGACGCTGCTGCTGGCGCTGGTGCTGCTGCCCGCCACGCTGCTGCTGCTGTATGTTGGGTTCGAGAGCAGCCGCAGTGCCCGCCGGGAGGCCGAGCAGGACCAACTGCGCCTGGCCGCGCTGGTGGCCGCCTCGCAGGCCCAGCGCCTGGCCGAAGCGCGTGACCTGCTGACGCTGATCGCGCAGTTCCCCGAAGTGGCGGCCGGCGACGCGGCGGCCTGTTCGGCGCGCCTGGCCGCGATGCTGCCGCTCTTTCCGGCGTATGGCGGCATGGGCGCCTCCGACCGTGCCGGCAGCGTGTTTTGCTCGGCCAGCGGCGTGTTGACGACCCCCCTCAACGTCAGCGGCCGCGCCTGGTTCCAGGCCGTGCTGGCCACCAACCAGTTTGCCGTCGGCGAATACGTGGTCAACCGGCTGGGCAACCCCTCGCTCGGCCTGGGCTACCCCGTGCGCGACAGCCAGGGGCAGTTGGTAGGTGTCGCCTCGCTCGGCCTCAACCTGCACGCGCTCAACGACGCCGCCGCCAACATCCCGCTGCCGGCCGACACCGAACTGCTGCTGTTCGACGCCAACGGCACCGTGCTGGCCCACGCGCCCGAAGTCGACCGCTGGCTGGGCGAAGACTATGCCGGCACAGCGCTGGTGCAGCAGGCCCTGGGCGGCGCGGCCACCGTGGCCCCCCAGCCGGGGCTAGACGGTGTGGCGCGGGTCTATGCCACGCTGCCGGTGCACCAGTTGGGCGGCCAACCGCTCTACCTGGCGCTGGGCCGGCCGGTGGCGGCCGTGTACGCCGCCGCCGACAACATTCAGCGCCGCAACCTGGCCGGCATTGTGCTGCTGGAGGCGCTGGCGCTGCTGACCATTTGGCTGGCCAGCCGCCTGCTGCTGCTGCGCCCGATTGATGCGCTGCTGCACGCCACGCGCCGCCTGACGGTGGGCGACCTGACCGCCCGCACCCACCTCGACCACACCGAGGGCGAGTTCGGCCAACTGGCTTTTGGCTTCGACCACCTGGCCGACACCCTCAGCCGCCGCGACGCCGAGCGCCGCACCGCCGAGGAGTCCTTACGCGTCAGTTGGGAGCACTACCGCTGCCTGGTCGAACTGTCGCCCGACACGGTGTTCGTCATGCAGGCCGGGGCCGTGGTCTACATCAACTCGGCCGGCGCGCGGCTGTTGGGCGCGGGCGAGCCGGCCGCGCTGGTGGGCCAGCCCGTGCTCACTAGCTTTGTGCACCGCCACGACCGCGCCCGGCTGGCCGCCGCCCTGCAAACGCTAGAGACGCACGGCGCGATGCCCCTCACCGAAATTCGCTGGCAGACCTCGGCCGGGCCGGGGCAGCCCGCCACCAGCCGCGAGGTGGAGCTGGCGGCCACCAATATCGAGCACGCGCACCAGCCGGCGGTGCTGGTCATCGTGCGCGACGTGACGGCCCGCAAGCAGCTCGAACGCCGCCGGGGCGCGCTGGCCGAAACCACCCAGGCCTTGGCCGAGGCCGGGACCAACTATCAGGCGGTGCTCGATCTGGTGGTGCGGCAGGCCGGCGCGCACATTGGCGGGCTGGCCGTGCTGCGCGTCTACGGCCCGGCCGCGCCCGCGCTGACCCCGGCCGCCACCTTTCACCCCGACCCGCAGCGCCGCGCGGCCCTGGAGCGCCAGTTGCCGATGCTCGAGCCGGCCATTGGCAGCCTGAGCGGCCAGGCGGCGGGCGCGCAGGCGGTCTTCCTGCCGGAGATCGACCCGGTGGAGGTGCTCGCCACCGCGCCGCCGGCCGTGCGCACCTTCTTCCAGCAATTCCCGGTCTATGGCCTCTTGGGCGCGCCGCTCTCCAACCGCCAGCGCGTGCTGGGGGCCATCAGCCTGCTGCGCGATTACCCCGGCCAGCCGTTCACGCCCGACGACCTGGCCTTCTTGCAGGAACTGGCCGACCGCGCGGCGCTGGCGCTGGACAACGCCCAGCTCTATACCGCCGAGCAAGTGGCCCGGCAGGCCGCCGAGCAGGCCGCGCACCAGGCCGACCAGCAGGCGCTGCGGCTGGCCCGGCTGCAAACCATCACGGCGGCCTTCTCCGAGGCGCTCTCGGTCGAGCAAGTGCTGGAGGTGCTGATCGCGCAAACCACGGCCGCGCTCGACGCCGATGCCGGGGCGGTGGTGCTGCTGACGCCCGACGGCCAAACGCTGGAGGTGGTGCGCACGCTCAACTTCCCGCCGGCCGCCGGCCTCAGCCGC
>JAYUUW010000140.1:0-2236 GCA_043754665.1 Anaerolineales bacterium
GTTCACCGTCGCCAGCAGCATGGCGCGTGGCCCGAACACGCCCGCCGCCTGCACCTCGGCCAGCCATGCCGCGAACTGCGCCATTGGCTCCCGCGCCGCGTCGCGCACGTCAAAGCCCTGCGCCATCCACGCCGATCGCGTCGCGGCTATATCCGTCGTCGTCATGCCGCCTCCAGCGCGAACTTGCCGAAGAGCTGTGGGCTGTGGCAGTCGCGGCAGGCCGCCGCCGGGGCCAGCCGCTGCTGCGCCGCCAGCCGCTGGGGCAGGGCGCGCAGGTCGGCCAGCGTGTTCAATTCACTCACCGGCACGCCGTACTCCGCCGTGGCAAAGCGGCACGGGGCCAGGCGGCCGAGCTCATCCACAAACCAATAACGGTCGCCGGGGGCGCAGTCGGCCACCGGCCATTGCCAGCCGCGCGCCGCGTACTCCAGCCGCTGCACATAACGGCGGCTGCCGCGCACCAGCAGGCCGCGCCCCGCCAGACGCCGCCGAATGTGATCCAAATTGTGCGTCAGCCAATCCACATCGCTCGGGCACAGGTGCTCGGCCTCATAGAAGGCCTCGCTCGGTGTGCCGCCTAACGCATTGAAGGTCAGCTCTTCCACGCCCCAGGCCGCCAGTTCCTCTCCCAGCGCTTCCAAATTATTGACGGTGGAGCGCCTGAGCACGGTATTCACGCGCAGCACCGGCCCGCGCCCGGCGGCGGCTTTACGCGCCCGCAGGTCAGCCAGCACCGTGCGCACGTGCGCGTGCAGCCCCGGCGCGCCGCGCACCGCGTCGTGCGCCGCCGCGTCGCCATCCACGCTCACGGTCACCTCGGCAAAGTCGTCGATCAGGCGCTGCCGCCGCTCGGGGTCGCGCAGCCCGGTGCCGTTGGTGGTCACGCTCAGCGCCAGCCCGTGCTCGCGCCGCAGCGTGGCCGAAACTTCCCACAGCGGCCCCCACAGCAGCGGCTCACCGCCCAGCCAACTCAGCACCACCGGCCGGCCGGTGGCTTGCTGCCATGCGCCCAGCAGCGCGCCTAACTTCAGCACGGCCGCCGCGTCGGCGCTGCGCCGTGGCCCGCGCCGGCTGCGGCGATACTCGCAGTAGGCGCAGTCCAGGTCGCAGGCTTCGCCCACCCGCCACACCACGACCAAGCGCCGCGTCTGGGTCATGCCGCCTCCCGCGTGTATTGGATCACCTTGCCGTCGGGCGCGGCGGCCGGGTCGGTGTGAACCATCGTAAGCGCTTGGTCCGGCCCAAACAAGCCCAGCAGCGCGGCGCGCACCTCGGCCAGGTTGGGTCCGCGCGTTGTGAACGTCAGCGCGCCGTCCGCCGCCTGGTGCAGCCGGAACTGGGGCAGGGCGAAGCGCTTGAGCAATCCGCTGACATCAATGTTGTTGATCGCCTGGCCCGCCGCCCCCACGAACACCACCGGCGGCCGGCCCTCCAAGTCCAGCAGGCGCGGCTGCCCGCCCACATGCGCCAGCCGCGCATAGTCGCCGGTGCGGTAGCGCAGCAGCGGCAAGTACGGGTTGAAGCCGCCGCTCAGTACCACCTCGCCGCGCTTCCCCGGCGCGCACGGCCGACCCTCCGCGTCCAGCACCTCCACATACAGGCGCGGTTGCAGCAGCGCGAAGCCGGTCGGCGTGGCGGCGGCGATGGGCCCGGCCTCGTTCATGGCATACAAATCGATCACCGGGCAGCCAAAGTGCGCCTCCAACTCGGCGCGCACGGCGGGCAGCAGCGTCATGGCGGTCGAGATCAGCGCCTTGGGCCGGTGCTTCAGCGGGAGTTGCGCCAGTTCCGTGAACGCCAGCGGGTCGCCGGTATACACTTCCGGCGCGCAGGCGTCCAGGTAGCGGGCGCGGTCGTCCGGGCTGCGCCACTCGGCCGGATTGAGATTGACCTTGGCGAACCCCGCGCCGCCCAGGTAAGCCGACACGGAGGCATAGGTGTACGTGCGCCGCTGAAAGCAGGCCAGCACCACCGCCACCCGCAGCCGGCCCGTCGCCGGGTCGCGCCCGCCGGTCAGCGTGACGCCGCGCGTGGCCAGCGCCGCCCGCAGCAGCGGCAGGTAGGTCGAGGCCGCCTCCGGGTGCGAGAGTATGTCGAGCGGGTGCCCGGTGGTGCCGGAGGTGTTGTAGACGATGAGATCATCCAGCGGCGCATCGTCCGGCACAAACGCCCACGGCGCGCGGCTCAGGTCGGAGCGCGCGACAGTGGGCAGGTCGGTGAACTCGGCCGGCGGCGC
>JAYUUW010000141.1:0-3038 GCA_043754665.1 Anaerolineales bacterium
CCCTGCGCGCCCGCCTCAAGCCAAAACGCGCTTGGCACTAACCCAACCGCCAGCACCGTAGGGCCGTTCGCCTGTCCCGAACGCTCTTGTCGGGGCGAGAACGGCCGGCGCCCGCTATCACACGAGCTTTTTTTGAGCAAGCCACCATGTCGCTGCGCGCCAGCCCCCTCGGCTCAAACGGCCGCCGGCCGTTACCCGCCCGCCGGCCGTTACCCGCCCGCCGGCCGTTACCCGCCCGCCGGATTTGTCATTTCGAAGCCCCCTTCAGGTCGGTGGACCCCACGCTACCCTATAAGGGGGTGAGAAATCTGCAACTTGTCTTGCCGCTGGCTAGTTTCTGAGCAACCCGGCCTCAGGTCGCCTCCTCCCTTGCATCCCCTGAGTCCCCCTCCCACCTCCCACCTCTCATCTCCCCTCCCCCGCCTCCCCTCGGTTGTATAATCATCCCCGACGCCTGCCCGGAACGAATTCCCGTCCGCCCGCGTCTTACCGCTACACCCTGCACCCGATAGGAGCGTTGCCATGCGCCGCACCCGGTACTCGCCCGCCTCGGTGGCCGTTACGTTGATCGTCCTGGCCTCACTGGCCTGCAACATCTTCGGCCCGACCCCCACCGCCACCCCGAGCTTCACGCCGACGCCCGCCGCCAGCCCCACGCCGCTGCCGCCCATCGCGCCGCGCGTCATCGACTACACCCCCGTGCGCGGCGACGAGCTGCCCCCCGACGGCGGTATCACCATCTATTTCGACAATCCCATGGACCAAGACTCGGTCGAAGCCGCTTTCCAGCTCGACCCGGCCGTCCCCGGCGCGTTTGACTGGCCCGACCCCGCCACCGTCGCCTTCCACCCGGCCCAGCCGCTGGAGCGCGCCGCCCGCTACACCGTCACCCTGGCCAACACCGCCCGCAGCACCGCCGGCCTGGCGCTGGTCGAGCCGCTTTCCTTTAATGCCGACACCGTCGGCTTTCTCGAAGTCACCCAGGTGCTCCCAGCGCCCGACACCGCCGCCGTTGAGGTGGGCGCCGTTGTGACCGTGATGTTCAATCGCCCGGTCGTGCCGCTCACCGCGCTCGACAGCCAGGCCGGCCTGCCCACCCCGCTCACCCTCGAGCCGGCCGTCAGCGGCGTCGGCGAGTGGATCAACACCAGCATCTACGTCTTCCGGCCCGACCAGCCGCTGGCCGGCGGGCAGACCTACACCGGCCGCGTGGCCGCCGGGCTGGGTGACACCACTGGCGGCGTGCTGGCGGAGGACTACGTCTGGCAGTTCACCATTCAGGCGCCGGAGGTCGTGGCCTCCAGCCCGTTCTTCAACCAGACCGATGTGCCGCTCACCCAGCCCATCAGCGTCACCTTCAACCAGCCCATGGATCAGGCCTCGGTGCAGCAGAACTTCCACCTGCAAGGGCCAGATGGCGCGGATTTCGGCGGCAGCTTCCGCTGGTCAGAGGACGGCCTCACCGTCGGCTTTTACCCGGCCGGCAACCTGCCGCTGGAGACCAACCTCCAGGTGACCATCGACGCGGCGGCGGCCTCGGCCGGCGGCGGCGCGACCCTGCCGGCCGCCTTCACCGCCTTCTTCAGCACCGTCCGCAACCCGTCCATCCTGTCCACCGAGCCCTTCAACGGCGACACCGCCGCCAACGCCCGCAGCGGCTTCCGCATCTATTTCAACTCGCCGATGGATGTCGGCACGCTGGAGCCGAATATCGACATCCTGCCCAAGCCCACGGCGGTCTACACCTTCTGGAGCGACTACAACGCCAGCTTCTTCCTGGGCTGGAACCTCGATCCCTCCACCGACTACGTGGTCACGCTTGGCGGCGGCATGCGCGACCCCTACGGCAATGCCATCCCCGCCGGGCAGACCGTCAGCTTCCGCACCGCGCCGCGCGACCCGGAGGCCTACTTCAACACCGCCGGCCTGGTGGGTACCTACAACGCCTACTCGCAGACGGCGCTCTACCTCACCACCGTCAACGTCGACGCCGTCCAGCTTAATCTCTTCCGCCTCACGCTTGAAGAGTTCGCCGACTTCACCGGCCCCAACAGCTACGAGACCTTCCAGAACTACATCCCGCCCGGCAGCGCCCGCCTGCGCCAGTGGTCCGTCGACGTGCAAGACGCGCTCAACGAGTCGATCCTCACCCGCGTGGCGCTCACGCCGGAGGAGGGCGGGGCGCTGGAACCGGGCGTGTACTACCTCACCATGCAGGCCCCCGGCGTGCCCACCGACCAGCGCACCCTGCTGGTCGTCTCCGGCGCGAACCTGACCCTTAAGCTGGCGCTCAAAGAGGCGCTGGTGTGGGCCACCGACCTCAACAGCGGGCAGCCGCTCGCCAACCTGCCGCTCACGCTCTACGACCAGAACTTCGGCGTGCTCGCCAGCGGCAGCACCGACGCCGATGGCGTCTTCCGCACCCCCCTGGCCACGCGCCCCGACCTGTGGACTCAGGTGTACGCGGTGGTGCAGGGCCAGCCCGGCCCGGCCGGCTTTGCCGTGGGCCTCTCCGACTGGTCGGCCGGCCTCGACCCGTGGGAGTTCGGCCTGAACGGCCAGTTCTACCAGCAAGACCTGACCGCCTACCTGTACACCGACCGGCCCATCTACCGCCCCGGCCAGGTGGTGTTCTTCAAGGGCGCGTTGCGCGCCGAAGACGACGCCCGCTTTAGCCTGCCCGACGCGGGCCCGCTCGATGCCGTCATCACCAACGACCAGGGCGAGCAGGTCTACAGCGACACCCTCACGCTCAACGCCTTCGGCACGCTCTCCGGCCAGTTCCAATTGGCCGATGAGGCCGGCCTGGGCTACTACAACCTCAGCTTGTCGCGCGGCGACCGCTACTACGGCGGGGTGGCCTTCACCGTGGCCGAGTACCGCCGCCCCGAGTTCCAGGTGGCCGTCACTGCGCCCGTCAGCCAGGTGGTGCAGGGCGACTCCATCGCCGTCACGCTCGACGCCAGCTTCTTCTTCGGCGGCCCGGTCTCCAACGCCGCCGTTCACTGGTCGGTGCTGTCGGCCGACTACATCTTCCC
>JAYUUW010000142.1:0-3632 GCA_043754665.1 Anaerolineales bacterium
CCAGCCGGTATAGGCCACCCAGGCCAGGAGCAGGCCGAGCAGCCAGTGGGCTTCCACCGGCACCCCGTTGACGCGGCCGAGCCGCAAGGACCACTGCATATGGGTTGTCTACCGACCGCGATCCACCGACCTACGGCCAGTATATCACGGTCGATTGGGCGGAATGGCGGAGAAGTCGGAGGTCAGAAGTCGGAGGTCAGAGGGGCTTTTGAGTTGGGCGCACCTTGTTCTGTGCGATACCTCAACTATACTAGGAGCGCAGGCGACCACTCCATCACGGGGGCTCATGAAATCCAACTTTGCTGAAAACCTGCTGGCGATTGTGGCGGTCGCTTTCCTAGTGGTATGGGTAAGCCTTGCCATCAGCGGTCCAAAGGTGGGGATTGTATTTTCGAATATTGTGTCTGACCAGGGCGGTTATTGGTTTGGTACGGCTTTTGTGTGGCTGGACGAAAATGAGAACGGCGTTAAGGATGATGGCGAAGCACCCCTCCCTGACATCAGTTTCAAACTATTGTCTGAGCCTGCGTATGACGTCGACGTGTCAGGCATAACGGACACATCGGGAATGGCCAATCTGAGTATATTCTTCGAAGATCGCTCGGGCTCCGTGATCGTCAGGTTGCAACCTAACTTGCCAGCCCACCACCACTTTACGACCCAGGCATTCCAGACGGTAAGTGGTCCCACATACGGCTTTGGCAACACCAAGTCTTTCGCCGGTCCCTTCTTATTCGGCCTGGCGCAAAATCCCGACTAACCACCGGTGCATCAACGCCGTCACTCCGCTGCACAGTGGCGGCAGTCCACCTTCTCGGCGGCCACGATGGCCTGATCGGCGCTCCAGTACAGGTGCTCCGGGCCGATGGCGGCCAGCAGCCCGCCACGTTCCAGCATGCGCTTGACCTGGTCGTTCGCGCCGGAGACCATGAGTGTGCCGCCGGTGTGGGCCAGCTTCTCGTGCAGGGCGATCAGCACCTGCAAGCCGGAGGTGTCGAGCAGCGGCACGCCGCGCATGGAGAGGATGAGGGCGTGGGTGTCGCCCAGGCGCGCGAAGGCCTCGTTGAAGGTGCCGGTGGCGGCAAAGAACAGCGGGCCGGTGAGGTAGGCCACCTGCACATGGCGGCAGCGCCCGGCCGTCTCAATGCCGCGCTGGCGCAGGCGCTCCACATCCACTTGCTGGACATCAATGGTCAGGCTGGCGATCTGGTTGAGGAAGACTGCGCCCGAGAGGAACGCGCCGATCAGGATGGCCTGGGTGAGGTCGAGCGTGATGGTGGCAACCATAGTGATCAGGAAGGTGATGATGGCGGTTTTGAAGCGTTTGCCGAAGATGTAGCGAATGGCCTCCCACTCGTTCATGCGCCAGGCGGTGACCATGAGCACGCCGGCCAGCGCCGCCAGCGGGATGCGCGACATGACAGGGGCCAGGATGAACATGGAGGCCAGCAGCGCCAGCGCGTGAATGATGCTGACCAGCCGCGTTTGCCCGCCCGACTTGATGCCCACGCTGGTGCGGGCGATGGCGGCGGTGGCCGGCACGCCGCCGAAGAACGGGATGAGCATGTTGCCGATACCCTGCGCCACCAATTCCTGGTTGGCCTGCATGCGGATGCCGGTCATGTTGCTGGCGACGGCGCCGCAGAGCAGGCTCTCGACCGCGCCCAGCGCCGTGATGGTGAGCGCCGGGGCGATAAACTCCGTCAGGTGGGTCCAGGGGATGTTCGCCAGGGTGAGGCGGTCGGCCAGCAGCAGCGTTTGGGGGATTGCGCCAATGACGGTGATAGGCCAGCGCGCCAGCACATTGAGCAGGGTGGCGAGGATGATACCGAGCAGGGATGAGGGGAAGCGGGCGGCCCAGCGCTTGGGCCAGAACAGCATGGCGGCGGCGACGACCAGCCCGACGACCAGGGCGTGCCAATCGAGCGCGAAGCCGCCCCGGAAGTAGCCGGCCAGCTTGAGCGCGGCCGAGTCGGCCGCGGGCGTCTGGATGCCGAGGAAGTTGTCGATCTGCCCGATGAAGATGATGAGGGCGATGCCGGAGGTGAAGCCGCTGATGACGGGCGCGGGGATGAAGGCGATGAAGCGCCCGAGGCGCAGCAGGCCGATGACGAGCAGCAGCGCGCCGGCCATGGCCCCGGCCACCCAGATGCCGGGCAGGCCGTACTTGCTCGCCAGCACGATGAGCACGGCGCTCATGGCCCCAGTGGGGCCGGCGATTTGGTAGGGCGCGCCCGACAGCCCGCCGATGACCAGGCCAGCCAGGATGGCGGTGACCAGGCCCGCGCCGGCCGTCGCGCCGGAGGCCACGCCAAAGGCCAGCGCCAGCGGCAGCGCCACGGCGGCGACGGTGAGCCCGGCCAGCAGGTCTTGCCGGAACTTGGCGGCGTTATAGCCGCGAAATTCGTCGCGCAGCAGGCGCGGGTAACTGCGGTGTGGCATGGCGGCCCTCCCATGTAAATCCCAAACCGTGGTCAGTCCGGATGGGCGGGCAGCGCGGTAGAGGGGAATGTGGTTTAGCGGTAAGGTACGAGCCCATTATACGCCTTCTCCCCCTTGCATCTGCACCCTCAACCAACTAGAATGCCTGAGCTATGGCTACCGATGACGAAGTTCCCTTCCGCAGGCAATATTTGGACGCCAAGCGCCAGTATCCGGGCGCGATCATGCTGTTTCGCATGGGCGATTTCTATGAGACGTTCGATGGCGACGCCGAGTTGGTGGCGCGCGAGTTGGACATCATCCTCACGCGCAAGGCGGCGGGTAGGCAGGGGTATGTGCCCATGGCCGGCATCCCGCACCACGCGGCCGAGAGCTACATTGCGCGGCTGATCGCCAAGGGCTACCACGTGGCGATCTGCGAACAGGTGAGCACCGAGGCGGTCAAGGGCTTGTTCAAGCGCGAGGTGGTGCGGGTGGTCACCCCCGGCACCATTGTTGAGCCGGGCATGCTCGACGCCCAGCGCAACAACTACCTGGTGGCGGTCAACCTCAGTCCGGCCGGCGACCGGGCCGCCATCGCGCATGCCGACATCACCACGGGCGAATTTGCCGTGACGCAACTGGCCGGCACCGACGTGGGCGCCGCTGTGCGGCATGAATTGCTGCGGCTGCGGCCCGCCGAACTGCTGATCCCCGACGGCGAGACGCCACCGGCCGCGCTCGATGGGCTGGTCGGCCCGCGCACGGCGCTGGCGGCGTGGAAGTTTGACGGCGGGCAGGCGCGCAACGTGCTGCTCGACCACTTTCACGTGGAAACGCTGGCTGCCTTTGGGCTCGACGGCGCGCCGCTGATGGCGGGGGCGTGCGGGGCCATTCTGGCGTATGTGAAGGAGACCCAACCGGCGGCGCTGGCGCTGCTGGGCAGCCTGAACACCTACGCGCTCGACGACTTCATGACGCTGGACGCCGCCACGCGCCGCAACCTGGAACTGACCGAGACGCTGCGCGGCGGGCAGGTGAAAGGCTCGCTGCTGGGCGTGCTCGACCAGACGGTGACGGCGATGGGGGCGCGGCTAGTGCGGCAGTGGGTTAACCAACCGCTGCTCGACCAGGCGCGGATTGAGGCGCGGCTGAACCAGGTGGCGGCCTACCACGCGGAAGGCATGGCGCGGGCCGAGGTCCGGGCGGCG
>JAYUUW010000143.1:0-3271 GCA_043754665.1 Anaerolineales bacterium
GTAGGTTGTTGAAAAAGGGCGGCGGCGCGGCTCGCCGCGCGGGCCGCGAATATTTTAAGGTCGATATATACCTATATCGGTATATAATTCTGGCATGGCCCGCATCGCTACCACCCACGACCCGTTCAACGCCATCGCCGAACCCAAGCGCCGCCACCTGCTGGAGGCGCTGCGGCCGGCGGAGCGCTCGGTGAACGAGCTTGTCGCTCAACTGGCTTGGCCGCAACCGATGGTCTCTAAGCACCTGGGCGTGCTCAAGCAGGTCGGGCTGGTGCACGAGCGGCGCGCCGGCCGCCAGCGGCTGTACCGCGTCAATGCCGAACAGCTCAAGCAAATCCACGACTGGGTCACACCGTTCGAGCGGTTTTGGAACGAGGCTTACGACCGGCTCGACGAACTATTGGCGACGGCCAAGCCGTAGCCGGATTGCAGACTGACAGGAGAACGCCATGGGCAACGTGATCTTCAACATGACGGTATCGCTAGATGGGTTTGTGGCCGGGCCGAACGACGGCCCCGACAACGGCCTGGGCGACGGCGGCGACGCGCTCTTCAAATGGTACTTCAGCGGCGACACCGAGATTCCGATCTCGGACGGCAACATGACGCTCAAGGTCTCAGCGCAGAGCGCCGAACTCCTCACTCAGGCCTTCGCCACCTACGGGGCCGGCGTGTGGGGCCGCCGTACGTTCGACATCGCCCACGCCTGGGGCGGGCATCCGCCGGGCACGCCCTGCTTCATTGTCACCCATCAGGCCCCGCCGGAGTGGGTGTACGCCGGCTCGCCCTTCACCTTTGTCACCGCCGGGGTCGAGAGCGCCATTCGCCAGGCACAGCAAGCAGCGGGCGACAAGGACGTGGTCCTCTGCACGCCGAGCATCTTGCAGCAAGCCCTCCGCGCGCGCCTGGTGGACGAGATTCATATGGACGTGGCGCCGCTCCTGCTGGGCGGCGGGGTGCGGCTGTTCGACCATCTGGGCGGCGCGCCCATCACGCTGGAGCGCGTGCACGCGGTCGCCGCCCCCGGCGTCACCCACCTGGCCTTTCGCGTCGTCAAGTAGCGTATAGGATCACGGCGGCCAGGGGCCAACTACACAGGCTGGGCCGCCTCCGTCGCGAGTGTCGCGCTTGGGTGGCAGCCTTGAGTACAAGGGTGCTCACGGTGCCGTCGCTAGTGTCGCGCGTTTCGCATTCGGGCTGTTCGGTTGGTAAAGGGGCTGCGGTGGCCGGGTAAGCCAGCCGCGCCAGTGAGACCAGTGTGACAATCAATTGTTCCGTGGGCAAGCGGCAGTTTGGGGCCGGATACAAAAAGGCCGGGCCGCCTCATCCGCGCGCCCGGCCTCACCTTTTTCTCTATCTCTTTCTTTTTCTCTAGCTGTTCAGCCCCGCCCACACGCCCGCCACGGCGGCCAGCGGCAGCAGCGCGCACAACGCGCCGGCCATGCCCGCCACGCCGGCCCAGGTCCAACTAACGCGGCAGGCGCCGCGCACCGCGAGCACACTGAGGGCGGCAGCCCAGGCGCTCAGGCCAAAGAGCAGCAGGCCGCGCAGCAGGTCGGGCATGACGAGGGCCACGCCCAGCGCCACGCTCAGCGGCGCGGCGAAGGCGGCGCAGGCAAACGCCAGCCGCGCATAGACCGCTTTCTGGAACACGCCCGACGCCGTCGGCCCGGCCGGCGCTTGCCGCTCCAGCAGATGCGGCCGGGGCTGGAAGCCATACGCCGCCAGATGCGCGGCCAACCCGCACGCCACGGCCGTGCCGGCCGCCACGGCCGCTATGGTGAGGGCGACCAGCAGGCCCAGCGCAACCAGCAGCGCCGGCAAGCTGGCACTGCCGCGCACCAGGCTGAACAGCGCCGGCAGGGCATAGCCGCCGGCCGCGCCCGCCACGCACCAGCGCAGGGCGCGTTCCAAACTGCCGCTGGGGTTGGCGGCCAGCCCCTCAAACGTCTCCACGCGCGGCTGGCGCAGCGCCAAGAGCCACGCCGCCTGCCAGGTGCGGGCGCGGATGGCGGCGGCGCGCACCGAGCGCAGGGCGACAGCGGGGGTCTCGGTAACGGGCGGCGCGGCAGCCGGGCGGGCGGCCTCGGCCGGCGGCGTGTTCGGCGCGGGGCCGGCGCTCGTGGCTCTAAAAGCCGGTGCGGCGATAGACGACAGCCAGCGGGTAATGGGTGACATGCGGCCTCCTGCGCGGCGCAGCGGGCGTTCCGCGCACGGAGGTCTAGTGCAAGAGGCGGGCCAGCGGGGCGGGCGCTACGGCGTGCGCGGCGTGTTGAGCAGCGTGTCAGCCGGCACCGGCGCCGAGGCGGTGGACTGGCCGTCGGGCGTAAAACCCTGCCGGAAGGTGAAGGCCTGGGCGCTGGGGCCGTGCCCCCGCAAATGCGCCAGCCGCTCGCGGGCCTCGGCCACCGTGGGCCGCGTGCCGGCCGACACCCACCACAGCACCAGGAACGGGCCATTGAATGGCTCGAACCACTCGCGGCGGCGGCGCATGGTCCCGGCGTGGTTACTGCGGTACACATACGCCGTCAGCGCTTCCACCGATGCCCACACCGACATGTTGACGATGATGCGGTCATCTTCGGGATACGGCCGCAGCGAGGTGGCGTTGCCCAATTCGTCCATGAAGCGCCACACAAAGCCGGGGCTGGCCTCGGCCAACGCGTTCAGCGTGTCGAGCTGGCCCACAAAGCCCGCCATCTGCGGATCATCCAGCGGCGCGGCCATGCGGGCGATGTTCACTTGCACAAGGTGGAACCGGGCGTCAGCCATGGGTCAGGTCTCCAACAATATCCGGCCTGTTGTACCACACAACCCACTGGGCCGGCCAACCGCGTTGACCGGCCCAGCCTATGCTTCTAAATGCGCCTTCCTTCAACCACTCCCTGCCCTTCTCCGACCTCCGACTTCTGACCTCCGACCTCTACTTCTTCATCACCCCCACCGCGCCCACCGCCACCACCAGCCCCAGCCCGGCCAGCGCCGCCAGCGTCAGCACATCCGGCGCGATGACCGACTGGCCGCGCAGCGCCTGCCAGGCCAGCAGCAGGGTGAAGCCCAGGTAGCCCAGGCCGGCCACGCGCAGCAGGCGGGCGCGCTTGCGATCATCAAAGGCGGTGGCGCTGCCCAGCGCCAGGCCCAGCAGCGGCAGCGCTTGCAGGCCGTGCAGCCCCACAAAGTGCGCCACCCGCAAATCGCCGGCCACCGTGCTCCAGCCCACCAGCGGCAGGCCCGGCCCGCCGTCCTCCACGCCCACGCTGTGCGCGCCAAA
>JAYUUW010000144.1:0-4320 GCA_043754665.1 Anaerolineales bacterium
GCCGCCCGCACCCGCCTGGCCGAAGCCCGCGCCCTGCCATTGACCGCGGCCGACCACACCGCCCTGGCGGACGAATTGCAGCGCGCGGCCGATCTAGAATCCGAGCTTGGCGAGGCATAGCGCTTGAAAACCTTTGGCCACGAATCGCTTCGCGCGAATTTCACGAAGGGGGCCATGGGAGCAAATGGGTTGCGCCGGAGTCTGAGTGGGGGGACAAGTTGAAATCAGCGTCGCTGGGACCAATTGAGTCTGTGGAATCGTCACGACCGTCACCAGGGCCATGTGAGTTTGTGGAAACGTCACGCTGCCGTCAATGCTGACATAGGCGGCGGGCGCGGGCGGCGGGCATAGGGCGACAGTCAGGCCAAAGTAGATCGAGCGCAAGTGGTGAGGCATGCCATCAGTGTGCGGATTAATTGTGCGACTAGCAAGACTCAACTGGTACTAAAAATGTGTTGGGCGATGCAATTTTAGGACCCCCCTGCCCGATCCGGCCCACGCCCAAACTAAGCGCTAAACACAAGGAAACGCCGATGAACACACCGCGCCCGATTGTGATTGTGGCGTATCGCCCACAGTGGGCGGAGGACTTCAACGCCGTGGCGCAGCCGGTGGCGGCGGCGCTGGGCGGCTGGGCCCTGCGGGTGGATCACATCGGCTCGACCGCAGTGCCGGGGCTGGCGGCGAAGGACATCATAGATATGCAGGTGACGGTGGCGGACTTCACCCCCGACCTGCAAGCGGCCTTTGAGCGCGCGGGGTACACGCGCGGCGAGCACAACCGCGACCATGTGCCGTCCGGGGCAGCGGGCAGCGCCCATGATTGGGAGAAGCAGATGTATCGGCCGCCGGCCGGCACGCGCCCGCTAAACCTGCATGTGCGGCGGGCGCTCAGCCCGAATGGGCGCTATGCCCTGTTGTTCCGCGATTATTTGCGGGCGCACCCGCTGGCGGCGGCGGCCTATGGCCGGGTGAAAGCGGCGCTGGCGCAGCACGGGCCGACGGATTGGGATTTGTATTACGACGTGAAGGACCCGGTGTGCGACATTCTCATGGCCGGGGCCGAGGACTGGGCGGCGGCCACCGGGTGGGCGCTGGAGCACTACGCGTAGGGAACGCGCTTACGCCAACAGCGTGCCGCCCCAGTCGGCGGGGTCGCTGTCGGCGATAGTCTGCGAGAAGGTCCAGCGGTGGCCGGCCAGGTCAACGGCAGTGTACTGGCGCTCGCCGAAGGGGTAGTCGGTGGGCGGGTCGAGGATGGCGGCGCCGGCCTGCTGGGCGTGCGCGCAATGCGCGTCCACATCGGCGACGCGCACCATAACAGCGTGGGCGCTGAAGGCCCCCACGCCCGGCTCGCCGCGCAGCGCGGTGACGACCAGCGCGCCGGTGTCAAAGGTAAGCTGCACGCGGTGGCTGCCGATGCGCAGGCGTTCGGTGAAGCCAAAGGCGCGGCACAGCCAGTCGGCGGCGGCGCGCACGTCGGGATAGGCCAGCTCCGGAATGATCGCGGCCGGCGGCATAGAGCGGTTGGCGGGCATGGGGGGCGGTTCGGGCAGCGGCGGCATGGGCGGCTCCAGGGTGTGTAGAACTAGCGTTCGCAGTATAGCGGATCGAGAAAAGGCGTCAATCGGCGCTAGCGCTCGGTGCACTCGGGATTATTGGTTGCAGCGGCTATTGCGGCGCTGCGCTCCCAGCCGGCGCAGGCCGGCTTCGCTTTACGAGCCTGCGAGTGCCTGCGGTTTTTGGCGAAGCATCCCTTTGGGACAACCGCCGGGGTCAAAGTCGGCCAACAGTTCCGGATGCACCCGCGACAGTAACCGGCTTGACCGGGCGCGCCGTTTCGCTCTATAATTTGCGGCATAGACGAACAACGTCGGAGACACGCCGGCCGGGAAGACCTGACAGAGAGCCGCTGACGGCTGCGAAGCGGCAGGTTCCACCGGGCGGTTTCCACTCCAAAGGCAACGTGCTTTTCGTTGCCCGTTGCCCACCGACGAGGCGGGCCGGGACGCTCCCGTTAGCGAGCATGAATGAGGCCGATGGGCGCACCCCGCGCTCCCCGGCAAAAGCAGGTGGCACCACGAGCGGCCCCTCGTCCTGCAACACATCAGGATAGAGGGCCGTATTGATTCTAGGGACCGCCGCTCGGCGGCCCCGCCAGGAGGTGGTGCGATGGCTATTGGAATTACTGGAATCGTCGCTGTCTTGGCCGGTCTGCTCGGCTGCGGCGTGCTCATCGTCGTGTTGATCGGGGTGGCCTGGGCCATCAGTGCCAACCGGCGCTCGGGGTCTCGTTAGCGGCTGAGCCGCCGCCGCCCCCTACCCCAACCAGCCGCCCGACACAACGAACCCGGCCCCGCCGCCGGGAGGAGGCTACGATGCACGACCTGAACTTTATCCGCACCGAACCCGAGACGATTAAGACCGCCGTGCGCCAGCGGCAAGCGCCGGAACTGGCCGCCACGGTGGACGAAGTGCTGGCGCTCGACCTGCGCCGGCGTGAACTGCTCAAGCAAGTGGAAACGCTCAAGGCCGAGCGCAACGCCGCCAGCAAGGCCATCGGCCGCCTCAAAGAGCCGGCCGAGCGCGAGGCGCGCATTGCCGAGCAGCAGGGCCTGGGCGAGAAGATCGCCGCGCTGGATGAGCAGGTGCGCGGCGTGGACGAGGCGCTGCAAGCCCTGCTAAGTGCCCTGCCCAATATCCCCGACCCGCGCACGCCGGTGGGCGCAAGCGAAGACGAGAACGTCGTCCTGCGCACGGTGGGGGAAGCGCGCCAGTTCGACTTCGCCCCGCAGCCGCACTGGGACCTCGGGCCGAAGCTGGGCATCATCGACTTTGAGCGCGGCGTCAAGCTGACCGGCTCGCGCTTCTACGTGCTCAGCGGCGCGGGGGCGCGGCTGCAGCGCGCGCTCATCGCCTGGATGCTCGATCTGCACATCCGGCAGGACTACCGCGAGGTCTACACGCCCTTCATGGTGCGGTCGGACATTTTGTACGCGGCCGGGCAACTGCCCAAGTTCCGCGACAACCTGTACCACGACGCGGAAGAGGACCTGTGGATGGTGCCGACGGCCGAGGTGCCGGTGACCGGGCTGCACAAGGACGAGGTAGTCGACCTGAGCGGCCGGCCCAAACGCTACACCGCCTACACGCCCTGCTTCCGGCGCGAGAAGGTGGCGGCCGGGCGCGATGTGCGCGGCATCAAGCGCGGGCATCAGTTCGACAAGGTGGAGATGTATATCTTCAGCCGGCCGGAGGACTCAGACGCCGAGCTGGAGCGGATGCGCGAGCACGCCGAGGCCACCTGCGAGCAACTGGGCCTGACCTACCGCGTGAAGCAGCTCTGCACCGCCGACATCGGCTTCAGCGCGCGGATGACCTACGACCTTGAGGTGTGGGCGCCGGGCTGCAACGAGTGGCTGGAGGTGTCGTCAGTCTCAAACTGCGGCGACTTCCAGGCGCGGCGGGCGAACGTGAAGCACCGCCCGGCGGCGGGCGGCAAGCCGGAGTTTGTGCACACGCTCAACGGCTCGGGGCTGGGGCTGCCGCGCACGCTGATCGCCGTGCTCGAGAACTACCAACAGGCCGACGGCAGCATTGTGGTGCCAGAGGTGCTGCGCCCGTGGATGGGCGGCATCGACGTGATTGCGGCCGGCGCGGCCTAGCGCGGGTTTGACTGCCCAAAGGGCGGAGAGGCCACACCTCTCCGCCTTTTTTGTTATGATCTCTCTATGACTGACATCGAGTGGATGGCGGCGGGACTGGCGCTGGTGATTATGCTCGTCGGGCTGGCGGGCGTGGTGGTGCCGGTGCTGCCGGATGTGTGGCTGATTTGGGTCGGCGCGCTGGTGTTTGGCCTGCTGGCGGGCTTCGACGGCTGGCTGGGCGGCATCATCATGGCGCTGCTGACCGGCCTCACGGTGCTGGGCGTGGTGGTCGACCTGGGGCTGGGCACGGCGGCGGCCAAGCAGGGCGGCGCGAGCTGGCAGGCCATTGCGGCCAGCCTGGGGTTGGCGCTGGTGGGGTTCTTTGTGCTGCCGCCGTTCGGGGCGCTCATCGGCGCGCTGGCCGGACTATTTGGAGTGGAGTATCTGCGCCGGGGCCGCAACGCGCAGGAGGCGCTGACGGCGGTGAAGCACTACGTGGCCGGCTGCGGCTGGTCGGTGGTGCTGCGCCTCGGCATCGGCGTGGTGATGATCGGGCTGTGGGGCGTGTGGGTGTGGTTCGGGCGCGGGGTTTAGGACGAGGGCCAAGAACTTTGGCCACGAATTTCACGAATTACACGAATTGGGTGTTGGGAAGTAGAGAGACAGCGCCAGA
>JAYUUW010000145.1:0-3678 GCA_043754665.1 Anaerolineales bacterium
CCATCGGCACGGCAACAAGTCCGCGCGCCCTGGCCGCCGCTGCGGAGCAATCGCTGTGGCGCTACTTGCCGCTGCTGCCGGTGGGCGACCCCGGCCACCTGGGCACGCCACTGCGCGGTGCCGGTTGGACGCCGCTGTATCGCGCGGAGCGGCTAGGCGCGGCGCTCGGCTTGAGCAATTTGTGGCTCAAGGACGACGGCCGCAACCCGACCGCCTCGTTCAAGGACCGCGCCTCAGCCGTGGTGGTGGCCCGCGCCCGCGAGCTTGCGGCGGGGGTGGTCGTGACGGCCTCCACCGGCAACGCGGGCGCGGCGCTGGCCGGCATGGCCGCCGCCGTGGGGCAGCCGGCCATCATCTTTGCGCCCGAAACCGCGCCGCCCGCCAAGGTGGCCCAACTGCTGGTCTTCGGGGCGCGCGTGCTGCTGGTGCGCGGCAACTACGACCAGGCCTTTGATCTCTCCCTCGCCGCCGCCCGCGAGTTCGGCTGGTATGTGCGCAACACCGGCTACAACGCCTTCACGGTCGAAGGCAAGAAGACC
Organism: Anaerolineales bacterium; assembly: GCA_043754665.1. Taxonomy (GTDB): domain Bacteria; phylum Chloroflexota; class Anaerolineae; order Anaerolineales; family UBA6663; genus JADZEK01. Next base: position 540 of record JAYUUW010000145.1, read on the forward strand.
GCCGCCTACGAAATCTGCGAGCAGCTCGCCGCCGCTGCTGGCGCGCCCGGCCCCGGCTGGGTCGCGCCGGATGTGCTGTTCGTCTCAGTGGGCGACGGCAACATCCTCAGCGGCCTCTATAAAGGCTTCATCGATCTGGCGGCGCTGGGCTGGATCGACCGCCTGCCGCGCCTGATAGGCGTGCAGGCCGCCGGCTCGGCCGCGTGCGCCAACGCCTGGGCGGCGGGCGTGGATACCATCACCCCGGTGGCCGCCGACACCCTGGCCGACAGCATCGCCGTAGACCTGCCGCGCGATGGCGTGCGGGCGGTGCGCGCTGTGCGGGCCACGGGCGGGGCCTTCCTCACCGTCAGCGATGACGCCATCCTATCCGCCATTGCCGCACTCGGGCGCGACGCCGCCGTGTTCGCCGAGCCGGCCGGGGCGGCGGCCTATGCCGGTTTGGTACAAGCCGTGCAACAAGGCCTGGTGCGGTCCGACGAAACGGTCGTGGTCGTCAATACCGGCAGCGGCCTCAAGGATGTGAAAGCCGCCCGCCTGGCCGTGGGCCAGCCGCAGGTGATCGACCTGACCCTGGACGCGGTGCGGCAGGCGCTGGTGTAAACTAGCCCGCAAGTGAAGGAGGTGTGTCATGGCACTCACTGTGCTCGATCAAGCCGAGTTTGCTGATAATCCTGAGCCGCGCTGCCCGGTGGTGCTGGTGCTCGACACCTCCGGCTCGATGAACGGCCAGCCCATCCGCGAGTTGAACGAAGGGCTGCAAGCCTTCAAAGACGCCATCCAGGCCGACCGGCTGGCGGCGCTGCGGGTGGAAGTGGCGATTGTGCCGTTCGGCGGGCTGGTGCGCCCGGTGGATGTGCGCGCCGCGCCGCCCGACAAGACCCCGTTCGACCCCAGCCAGCCGTTCGTCACCGGCGACAACTTCGAGCCGCCCATCCTCACCGCCGCCGGCGACACGCCGCTGGGCACGGCCGTGCGCCAGGGCCTGCAGCTGCTGCGTGACCGCAAAGAGACCTACAAGCTCAACGGCATCGACTACTTCCGCCCGTGGATGTTCCTCGTCACCGACGGCAAGCCGACCGATGAGTGGCAGTCGGCGGCGCTCAACCTGCGCGAGGAAGAAGCGCGCAAAGGCGTGATCTTCTTCGCCGTAGGTGTCGAGGGGGCCGATCTGCCCATCCTGGCCCAGTTCTCGGGCGCGCGCCCGCCGCTGCGCCTGAAGGGCCTGGCCTTTGGCGAGTTGTTCCAGTGGCTCTCCAAGAGCCTGTCGGTCGTCGCCCACAGCAAGCCGGGCGAACAGGCCCCGTTGCCGCCGGTGGGCTGGGCGCAGGTCGACACCTAGCCGCCATGGCCGCCCCGCTGATTTTCGCCGGCTGGCGCGTGTTGGGCGCCTCGGTGGTGGGCACCTCGCACCGCAAGACCGACCGCCCCTGCCAGGACGCCCACGCCTACCGCGTGCTGCCGGCCGGCGCGCTGCTGGTGGTGGCCGACGGCGCCGGCTCGGCCGAGCGCTCGGAAGAGGGCGCGCACCTGGCGGCCAAGACAGCCTTGCATGTGCTGACTGCCGCCGTGGCGCAGGGCTGGCCCTCCGGCGAGCACGTGTGGCGCGAAGTGTTTAGCGCCGCCTACGCCGAAGCCCAGCAGGCCATCTTCGACCGGGCCGCACAGGCGGGCGCGCCGCCCCGCGCTTTCGCCACCACGCTGCTATGCGCCGCGCTCTCGGCCGATTTGTTAGCGGTGGCGCAGCTCGGCGACGGCGTCGCAGTGGCCGCCACCGGCCCCGGCGAGTGGTTCGTGGCCGCCGCGCCGCAGCGGGGCGAGTATGCCAACGAGACCTACTTCCTGGTTCAGCCGCAAGCGCTCGACCACATTGCCGTGACGGTCTACGCCGAGGCGGTGGAAGCGCTGGCGGTGATGACTGACGGCCTGCTGCGGCTGGTGCTCGATGTGTCGACCACCACGCCCCACGCGCCGTTCTTCAACCCGCTGGTGGCCTTTGCCAACGCCGCGCCCCACACCGACCAGGCCAGCAGCCAACTGGCCGACTTTCTCAACTCCGACCGGGTGAGCGCCCGCACCGACGACGACAAGACGCTGGTGCTGGCGGTGCGCTGGCCGCCCGCCCCAACAGGGCTAGGGCAGGCCACCCCGGCATGACCGTTTACGATGAGCAGCGCCGGCCGCTGACGCTGGGGGCCGAGGTGGGGCGGGGCGGTGAGGCGGCCGTCTTTAAGATTCCCGCTCAGCCGCTGGCCCTGGCCAAGCTCTACCATAATCCGCCGCGCGCCGGCTACGAACTCAAGCTAGCCTGGATGCAGGCCAACCCGCCGCACGACCCCTCTGACGACGCCACGCGCTCCCTCGGGCACGCCTCGATTGCCTGGCCCACCGATCTGCTGTACGACGTCCACGGCGCGCTGGTGGGCTACACCATGGCCTATGTGGCCAACGCCGTGCCGTTGCTGCATGTGTTCAACCCCCGGTTGCGGGCCAAGACCCTGCCCAGCTTCAACCGCCGCTACCTGCACCGCACCGCCCGCAACCTGGCGGCCGCCCTGCGCGCGCTGCACGAGAGCGACTACATCGTCGGCGACCTGAACGAGAGCAACGTCATGGTCACGCCCTCGGCGCTGGTGACCGTGATCGACGCCGACTCGTTTCAGGTGCTGCGGCGGGTGGGGGCCAAGCCGGTGCTGCACCCCTGCCCGGTGGGCAAGCTAGAGTACACGCCGCCCGAGCTGCAAGGCAAGACCTTCAGCGAGGTGGCGCGCCAGCCGGAGCACGACCGCTTCGGGCTGGCGGTGCTGATCTTTCAACTGCTCATGGAAGGCAACCATCCTTTCCGGGCGCAATGGCTGGCGGCCGGCGACGCGCCGCCCGTGGAAGACCGCATCCGTGATGGGCACTGGCCGTATGCTAAGCGGCCGGGGCTGCCCATCGCGCCGCCGCGCAACGCCCCCCGCCTGGACAACCTGCACCCCGACCTGGCCGACCTGATCCGCCACTGCTTTATCGAAGGCCACCACCGCCCCGCCGAGCGCCCCACGCCCGAGGACTGGGAGACGGCCATCGGCGTGGCCGAGAAGGCGCTGGTGGCCTGCAAGCGCGGCCATATATACAGCAAGCACCTGCCGCGCTG
>JAYUUW010000146.1:0-11857 GCA_043754665.1 Anaerolineales bacterium
GCCGGCACGGCTTGGAACGCCGGGGCCGCCGCCAGCAGCGCGGGCAAGGCCCATACCTTGACGACGCTCCCCGCCGCCACCGCCAGCCACTGCTGGCCCAACGGCGCGCGCGGGCTCAGGTCAAACGTGTGCACCGCGCCGAGGCCGGGGTCCAGCGGACCCAGGTAGGCGTGCAGCGCCACGTCCCAGAAGTGCAGCACATTGTTCGCGCCCAGCGACACCACCGCATACCCGGCCGGCAGCACGCTCCCTGGCACCGGCAGATAACGCACCTGCTCCACCCGCACGGCAGGGCCGCCCAGCACCGTTTGCAGTTCGCCGGTGCGCGCGTCGTACACCTCCACCGTGGCGTTGGCCGTGCCCGCCGCCAGCGTCCGCCCCTCACCCGAGAAGGCCAGCGTCGTCGCCCACGCCGAGGTGTCAATGGTCAGCGTGAGTAGGCCCGTGGCCCGGTCGTACACCTGCACCCCCACCGCGCCCGCCACCGCAATCGGCGCGCCCGCCGCCCCCACCGATGGCCCCCACACCACCTGGTCGAGCCGCGGCCCCGGCGCCACCGTGCCGGTCACGGTATCGGTCACCAGCCCCGCCAACCCCGGCCCGAACCTCGCCAACGCCGTCACGCTCACCGCGTTTCCCGCGCTGATGCTCGGTGGCGGCGTGGCAGCGGCCGTCCCGCTCACGGCCGCTGTGGCGCTGGGCGTGCTGGCGGGCAGGGTAGGGCGCTCGGTGGCCGCCGCCGTCGCGCTCGCACTCGGCGGCGCGGCCGTCTCCCCCGGCGTTTCAAGCGCCGTGGTCGCCTCTACCCCCACCCCCGGCGTCAGGCTCGGCGCGGGGATGACTGTAGCCGTCAGCGGGCCGGTAGTCGGCGTCAACGTCGGCGCAGCCGGCCCGCACGCCGCGCTCAGCATCGCCACCCACGCCAGAATAATGATCCAACGGGCCTTCATCCTGGCATTATAGCGGCTGCCATTGCCGCCTCTGCCAGTCGCCTCCCCCCACCTCGTCCGCCTCGCCCTCTCTCGCGCAGATTAGACCAATCCCCACGCTACCCCCTGCCGCCTGCGTCTCCCCAATCACCTGTCCTAACCCTCATCAGCCATCCTCTCCGCTACCTGTGTTACTCTGTTGCGTATCAATTTCTACACAGGGGATGGCCGCCGTCAACCTCGCCATTGCAGTTGACTTCAACCTCCATCTGGGTGCTCCCCTCACCCCCTTCGTGTAATTCGCGCGAAGCGATTCGTGGCCAAAGCTTTTCCTGACCGCTACCTAAGCGCCCGCTATTCCTGAGGCATCCTATGCCCGAACCCGTTATCGATATCCTCAACCTCCGCAAAGCCTATTCCAGCGTCGTCGCCGTCGACAACCTCAGCGTCCGCATTGAGCAGGGCGAAATCTTCGGCCTGCTCGGCCCCAACGGCGCCGGCAAGACCACCACCATCCGCATGATCATGGACATCCTCAAGCCCGACAGCGGCAGCGTGCGCGTGCTCGGCCAGCCGCCCGGCGCCGCCAAACAGCGCGTCGGCTACCTGCCCGAAGAACGCGGCCTGTACCGCACCCTGCGCGTGGGCGAGTGCCTCACCTACCTCGGCCAGCTCAAAGGCATGACCAAAGCCGACGCCCAGCGCCGCGCCACGCAGTTGCTCGAGCGTGTAGAGCTGGGCGGCTGGATCAAGAACAAGGTCGAAGAACTCTCGCGCGGCATGCAGCAGAAGGTGCAGCTCATCGCCAGCGTCATCCACGACCCGGCCCTGGTGATTTTGGACGAGCCGTTTCAGGGCCTCGACCCGGTCAACGTGGAGATGGTGCGCGGCCTGATCCGCGAGCTGCGCGACCAGGGCAAGACCATTGTGCTCTCGGCCCACGAGATGAGCCTGGTCGAGATGCTCTGCGAGCGCATCGCCCTCATCAACCACGGCCGCGTGGTGCTCAACGGCAATTTGGCCGAGATCAAGCAGCAGTTCGCCCCCAACGCCCTAGAGATCAGCCCGCCCGCCGCGCTCGACGGCTGGCCCGGCGTCAGCCAGGTCAGCGTCTTTGGCGACCGCCAGCGCGTGACGCTCGACGCTGCCACCCAGCCGCGCGACCTGCTGCGCCAGCTCATCGAGCGCGGCCTGCCGGTCGACCGCTTCGAGCGCGCCACCGCCACGCTCGACGAAATTTTTGTCACGGTAGTGAAAGGGGACGGCCCGCATGTCGAACGGTAGCCTCATCTTAACCATCGCCCGCCACGAGTTCGCCGTCAACGTGCGCCGGCCGGGCTTCATCTTCTTCACCCTGCTCATCCCGGCCCTGGGTCTTATCGGCCTGCTGGTGGCCGGCTTCTTCTCCGGCCAGGCCCTGAGCTTTCTGGAGAGCACCTTTGACAACAACAGCCAGGTCCGCCCCACCGGCCTGATCGACGAGTCGGGCCTGTTCACGCCGCTGCCGCCCGAGTATGCGGCCGACTACCAGGTCTTCACCGCTGAGGCCGCCGCCCGCGCGGCGCTGCTGGCCGGCGCGCTGAACGGCTATGTCGTCATCCCGGCCGACTACCTCGCCACCGGCGACCTCACCGCCTATGCCGTCGGAGGCCTGTTCGATGCCGTCAGCGTCGACTCGGACGACCTGCGCGACTTGCTGGTGCACGGCCTGCTGGCCGGGCAGGTGGATGACCAGGTGCTGGCGCGCGTCATCGACCCGGCCGATGTGAACCCGGTAATGCTCACGGCCGAGGGCCAGCCCACCAGCGGCGGCGACATCGGCTCGGTGGTCGCCGGCTTCCTGATCCCCTACGCCCTGTCGATCTTCCTCATCATCTCGATCTTCACCGCCTCCTCCTACCTGCTGCGCAGCGTCAGCGAGGAAAAAGAAACGCGTGTGATCGAGGTGGTGCTGTCCTCCGTCTCGGCCACACAGTTGCTCACCGGCAAGGTGCTGGGCCTGGGCGCGCTGGGCCTCACGCAGGTGCTCGTGTGGCTGGCCTCGTCCATCGTCTTCACCGGCGGCCTGGGCGCAGTCGTGGCCGGCCTGGTGGTCACGCTCAGCCCGTGGCTGTTTGTGCTCTCCGGCCTGTACTTCCTGCTGGGCTACCTGCTCTACGGCACGCTCATGGCCTCGGCCGGGGCGCTGGGCACCAGTCAGCGCGAGAGCCAGCAGATGGCCGGCGTCTTCAGCTTCGGCGCGGCCGTGCCGTTCATGTTCAACAGCCTGTTCATCGCCAGCCCCAACGGCGCCATCGCCCGCTTCCTGAGCATCTTCCCGCTCACCGCGCCCACCGCCATGATGCTGCGGCTGCCGCTCACCACCGTCAGCCCGCTCGACCTGGCCCTCAGCCTGGGCGGCCTGGCGCTCACCATCCCCTTCGCGCTGTGGGGCGGGGCCAAGGTCTTCCGCATGGGCCTGCTGCTCTACGGTAAGCGCCCCAGCCTCAAGCAGATTTGGCTGTCGCTGCGGCAGGCGTAGCGCCTGGCGGCGCTGGGGGGGGCAAGGGGCTACAGGGCAGGGGGATTCAGAGGATGGAAGGGACTCGGGGGCAGGGAGCTATAATTCTGCATGGCAAGTTAGCGTCTGGGGGCGCGTGGCCAGAGTGCTGAAACACACACCGGGCCGTTCGCTCCCCCAGCGCGGTCTGGTAATGAGTTGTGTAACAATGGCCATGCGGCTGATTGCGCGCCACAGACTTAACTCGGGGTTTTGCCTCGCATGAACCTCTATTACTTCCTTCTCTGTGGCGGAATCGCAGCTGTCTCAGCGGTGGTCGCCGCGCTGATTGGGGGCGCGGCGTTTGGTGGCATCTTTAGCGCTTTTCGGAATAGCCGCCACGTCCATCGAGTCGCCACCCCCGTGGCCCTGGCCGCTGCTCTTCTCGCCTGCGTGCTAACGGGCAGTGGCTTGGTTGCCTGGGCGATCTATTGGGAAGACCACAATCCGTCCATTCCGGCCGTGCAGCCTGCTACGGCTGACTTGACCGGCATCTGGTTGCCTGCTAGTTTCACTTTGAGCAACCACCGCCCCGCTGACGGCTACGCCAACCCTGGCCCTTCCCTAACGTTGGCCGCGGACGGTACCTTCGACCTAGTTAATTTTCCGCTGGATTGGGTTGAAAAATGGACCGCAACTCCGCCTTCCGCTGTCGGAGTTGTATCGGGTGCTGGGAGGTGGCAGGTTGTCAATGAACCAGATCGGCACTGGTTGGTGACGCTTCAATTCACGTCCGTAACGAGCGATAAACTCCCAGCGCTTTGGTCGTTCTACCTCCGCCAGGACAAATCTGGATACTATCTCTTTGACTACTTGAGCGACCCAGATTCTGGCGACATGATCAAGCTTGAACGCTCTGACTAAGTGGCGGTACGCCGCCAGCCCGTTCGCTCCCCAGCGCGCGGCCCGGTGTTGCTATCGGCATTCTGCGGGCGCTCCAAGCCGTGTATCGAATTAACCAACTGTAACGAGGGGCGAACAATGTGGAATGAACTGACACCTGCGTGGCAAGCCTGTTTCGAAGAAGCGTGGACCGCTTATTGCGCTGGGTGCATTCCCATCGGCGCGGTGGTGGTTGATGCTTACGGTGAGGTGGTGGGCCGGGGCCGCAACCGCATCGCCGAGGCCGCCGCGCCCGCCGAGCCTGACCCCAGCCGCCGCGTGTTCGGTCACGAACTCGCCCACGCCGAGCTGAACGTGCTGCTGGCGCTGCCCCTCGCCGGCTGGGACAAGACCCTGCCCAACAGCCCGCGCCAATGGACGCTCTACACCACCATGGAGCCGTGCCCGCTCTGCCTGGGCGCGTTCTACATGTCCGGCCTGAGGCAGCTCCACTACGCTTCCCGCGACCCCTACGCCGGCAGCGTGAATCTGTTGGGGGCCACGCCCTACCTCAGCCGCAAACCCATCCGGGTCACCGGTCCGCACCCGCAGCTCGAGCCGGTCTGCGCCGCCCTGCTCATTGAGCGAACGCTGCGCGCCCACCCTGGCCCCGGCACGCTAAAGCTCCTCGACCTCTGGCGTCAGGTGACGCCGCATGGTGTCGCTCTCGGCGAGCGCCTCTTCGCGCAGCAGGCCCTGCCATCCCTGCAAGCCGCCGGTGCCACCGCCGCCGACATGGTGACGCATGTGGCCCGCGAATGGGAGCAGGTCAGCGGCCCGCCATGAGCGCTCCGCTCACCCAGCCCCAGCCTTTCCCTTTGAGTCCCCCGAGTCCCTTCCATCCCCTGAGTCCCCAGCCTTACGGCGTCGCCCCCGCCACCCACACCGCCACGACTCCATCCGCCCCGCCGGCCACCAACACCCGCCCATCGGCGCTGAACGCCAGCGCGAACACCGCGCCCACCTGCGGCGTCAAGGTTTCTTTCAGTTGGCCGCCGCTGGCCGTGATGGCCCACACCCGCACCGTGTCGTCTTGAGCGCTGGTAGGCGACGGCGCGCCGCCGCTCACCAACCACTGCCCGCTCGGGTCAAACACTAAGGCCCGAATGTCCGCCGTGTGGCCGGTGAGCACCGCCAGCGGGTTCGGGTCGGCCGCGCCGTCGGCCACGCGCCACACCCGCACGGTGCTGTCGGGCGCGGCGCTGCCGGTCGCCAGCAGCGTGCCGGCCGCGTTGAACGCCAGCGCGTAAACCGGCGAGCCGTCGCCAATCGCCAACTGCGTGCGCGGCGTGCCGGTGTCCACATCCCACAAGATCAACTGGCCGTCCTCGCCCGCGCTTGCCAGCGTGCGGCTGTCGGGCGTGAACGCCACCGCCGTCACCGGCCCGCTGTGCAGCGTCAGCGTATACACCTGCCCGCCCCCCGCCGCGTCCCACACCGCCACCTGCCCGTCGTCCCCGGCCGAGGCCAGCCAGCGCCCGTCCGCGCTGTAGGCCACCGCGTTCACCGCGCCGCTGTGCGCCGTCAGGCTGCGCAGCAAGTTGCCGCTGGCCGTGTCCCACACCCCGACCAAATGGTCCTGGCACGCCTCGGAGAGCGCGTCCTTAATCGTGCAGTACCCGCTGGCCACCTGCCGCCCGTCCGGGCTGAGCGCAGGCTGCCCCTGCGCCGCCACCGGCCACGCGCGCAGGCTCACACCCGCCGTCACGTCCCACACCCGCAGTGTGTCCACCTCGCCGCTCAACAACGTCCCGTCCGGCAGAAACGCCAGCCCCTGCACCGGCTCAGTGAAGCCGCTCAGCGGCACACTGCCACCGCTCGTCTTGTCCCAACTGTATGTCTGGCCGATGTCCGCCGCCCGCAGCACCGCGCCGGGGGCAAAGCCCACACTCAGCACCGGATCATCCGTCCGCAGGCCGCCCACCACGGCCCCTGTCGCCGGGTCAACCACCTGCACCGCCCTGCCGCTCGCCAGCGCCAACTGCCGGCCGTCGGCGCTCAAGGCCACCTGCCACACCGCGCCCTCGGCCGCCACCGTGCGCGCCAGTGTCCGCGTCCGCATATCCCACAGCGCCACCTGCCCGTCGCTGCCCGCCGCCAGCCACCGGCCGTCGGCCTGCCCTAGCTCTGTTGGGGCGCTAAAGGCCAGGTCATACGTCGGCCCCTCCATCCCCGGCAGCAAGCCCAGCAGTTCGCCCGTGCGCGGCTGGTACAGCGTCACCCCCGGCCCGCCGCCCGCCAGCGCCAGCTGCTGCCCATCCGGGCTAAACGCCACGCTCACCCCAATAGCCTCCCCCGCCGCCCCCGGCGCGGCCGTGAACAGCGGCGCTTCGTTATTCAAGTCCCACACCTGCGCCTGCGTCGTCGGGAACAAGCCGCCCACCGCCAGCAAATCGCCGCTGGGGTCAATGGCCACATCGTTTAGCCAGAAGTCAATCGGCAGCGTGTGCCGCAGAGTCCCGTCGGCCGCATCCCACACCCACGCCACGCCCAGGTCACCGCCGCCCGACTCGCTCGGCCGCACCCCGCCGCCCACCAGCGTGCGCCCATCCGGGCTATAGCGCACCAAATACACCCACCCCTCCGTCGGCAGCAATAACAGCACTTCCAGCGTGACCGCGTCCAGCACATACGCCCCCACGCTGCTGCCCACCGCCAGCCGCGTCCCGTCGGGCGACCAGGCCATCTGGAACGCCTGCCCGCGCCCCAACTGCCCCGCCCGCGTCAACACCAACGGCCCGCCCGGTGTCACTGTCACTGGCGGCAAGGCGGTCGGCGGCACAGCCGTAGCCGTCGGCGCTGCCGCTGTTGCCGTGGCCGCCGCCGCCGTAGATGTCATCACCGGCCCCGCCGTCGGCGTGACCCCCGGCTGCCCGCCGCACGCCGCCACCACCAGCCCCACCACCAACCCCAGCATGGCCCATCGTTGTGTCTTCATAGCACCATTGTATCGTTCCGCCAGCCGCCCGCATCATGGCCTCGTCAAAAAGTCACCCATCCCCGCTCCGGGGAGGGGCCGGGGGAGAGGTCGTCTGCCCGCCCCGCCCTACCACCTCTCCTACGTTTTAGACGCCCGCCGCCGGCCGCCCGTTCCAACCGCCCAATCAAAAATCAGCCATCAGCAATCAAAAATGCCTTTTCCGCTCCACTTACTTCCCTCCCGCTTCCTTATGACATCTTTTCTTGACTTCCCTCCTCCCCCCGCCTACAATCTTTCATAGCTAACTGCGGATTCCGCCCAAACGTTTGGGCCAGCCTCACCCCGCCTTTGCCCGCCTCCATAGGAGCATCCATGTCCGATTTTCTCTTTCGCGGTACCTTGCGCGACGTTGACCCCGATGTCTACGAGCTCACCCAAATCGAGGCCGAGCGCCAGTACCGCAAGCTGATCCTCATCGCCTCCGAGTCGGCCGCGCCCGAAGCTGTGCGCGAAGCCCTCAGCAGCACCTTCCAAAACCTCTACGCCGAAGGCTACCCCGACGACGACACGCGCTTCATGCCCGAAGCCGACCTGCTCGACTACGAAGCCCGCCTGGCCCACTACCGCCGCTACTCCGACCCGCGCTACTACAAGGGCGTCGAGTACGCCGACATCGTCGAAGCGCTCGCCCGCCGCCGCTGCGCCGAACTGTTCGCCGCCAACGGCCTCAGCGCCGACCAGCTCTACGTCAACGTCCAGGCCCTCTCCGGCGCGCCTGCCAACAACGCCGTCTACCACGCCCTGGTCAGCCCCGGCGACACCGTCATGGGCATGAACCTGCTCTTCGGCGGCCACCTTACCCACGGCTCCGCCGCCAACCGCTCCGGCAAGTATTACAAAATCGTCCCCTACACCATCGACCCCGTCACCCAGAAGATCGATATGGATGAGGTCGAGCGCCTGGCCAAAGAGACCAAGCCCAAGATGATCATCGTGGGCTACTCGTCTTACCCCTGGGCCGCCGACTTCAAGCGCTTCCGCCAAATCGCCGACAGCGTGGGCGCCTACCTCATGGCCGATATGGCCCACGTCGCCGGCCTCATCGCCGCCGGGGTCTACCCCAACCCGGTTGGCATCGCCCACGTCACCACCTTCACCACCCACAAGACCCTCAACGGCCCGCGCGGCGCCTGCATCATCACCACCGACCCGGCCCTCTCGCGCAAAATCGACCGGGCCGTGTTCCCCGGCGAGCAGGGCGGCCCGCACGTCAACGTCTTCGCCGCCCTGGCCGCCGCCTTCAAGCTCTGCGCCACGCCCGCCTATAAAGAACTCCAGGCCCAAACCGTGCGCAACGCCGTGCGCTTCGCCGCGCAGCTGCAAGGCCACGGCTTCACCATCCCCTTCGGCGGCACCGAGAGCCATTTGTTCAACGTCGACTGCAAGTCGGTCGTCGGGCCCGACGGCACGCCCCTCATGGGCGACCTGGCCGCCCGCCTGCTCGACCTGGCCGGCGTGGTCACCAACCGCAACACCATCCCCGGCGACCTCTCGGCTTTCAACCCCTCCGGCCTGCGCCTCGGCACGCCCTGGATCACCCAGCGCGGCTTCAAGGAGCCGCAGATCGACCAGCTCGCCGCCGCCATCGCCCAGGTGCTCCAGGCCTGCCGCCCGTTCAAGTACCCCGGCCGCAAGGGTGACCTCTTCCGCGCCCGGGTCGACTTCGACGCCTTCAACGATGCGAAATTGAAAGTCCGCGCCCTGGCCCAGCAGGCCGGCATCGACTACACCCCCACCCACCACGGCTACCCGCACTTCTACTATATTGACGACCCGGTTCGCTCCACGCCCTTCACCGAGGTGCAGGTCGCCGGCGAGCGCGCCGCCGAGTTCCTCTATTGGGCCACCACCAGCGATGTCTACGCCCTCGCCGCCGGCGCATCGCAATCTACGCGCCTCTACACGCCCCAGGGCCAGGTCGAAGCCGCCCTGACACGCGCCGGTGCAGCCATGGATGACTTCACCCTCACCGTGCCCTCGGCCCGCGCCGGCCTGGTGCTCACCTGGCTGCGCGATCTCTCCGACGGCTACGTGTCCATTGACAATGCCGACCCGTACCGCAAGCTGCCCGGCCCCATCCTCGTCCGCCAGGCGGGTGGGGCGGAAGCGTTACCCGCCGCCTTGCCGGTCACCGGCCCTGACATGGCCGCCGCGAAGCCCTGGTTCATCGGCAGTTCCGCCTTCGCCATCGACACGCCGCCCGAGCTGCCCGCCTTCAACTGGCAGCCGCCGGCCGGGGCCGCGTCGCGCCGCACGCGCCTGTTCGACACGCACAAGGCCCTCGGCGGGCGCATGGTGCCCTTCGCCGGCTGGGAAATGCCCGTGCAGTACACCGGCGTGCGCGAAGAGCACCTCGCCACCCGCCAGGCCGCCGGCCTGTTCGATGTCAGCCACATGGGCGTCTGGGAAGCCGAAGGCCCCACCGCCACCGCCTTCCTCGATGCCGTCATCACCAACGAGGTGGCCGCCCTCCGCCCCGGCGAGAGCGCCTACGGCCAGTTCCTCGCCCCCAACGCCCACGTGCTCGACGACTGCTACGTCTACCGCCGGACCGAGACCAAGTACCTCATCGTGGTCAACGCCAGCAACGACGACCAGGACTGGGCCTGGGTCAACGCCGTGCTGGCCGGCTCCGTGCTGATCGACCACGACCGGCCCTGGGCCACCGCCCCCGGCCGCGCCGGCTTCACCCTGCGCGACCTGCGCAGCCCCGCCGCCGGCCCCGACCAGCGTGTCGATCTCGCGCTGCAAGGCCCCAAGGCCCGCGACATTCTGCTCGCCCTCGGTGCCGACGCCGCCACTGCCAAGCGCGTGAAGGCCCTCAAGCGCACTGAGCTGTGCGACGCCGTCATCGGCGGCTTCGACCTCCTGGTCACCCGCACCGGCTACACCGGCGAGACCATGGGCTTCGAGCTGTTCGTCCACCCCGACCGCGCCGTGGATTTGTGGAACGCGCTCCTCCAGGCCGGCGAGCCGCTCGGCCTCAAGCCCTGCGGCCTGGCCGCCCGCGACTCGCTCCGCACCGAGGCCGGTCTGCCGCTCTACGGCGAAGAGATGGCCGGCGCGCTCGACCTGGGCGTGGGCGCGGCCGGTTTCGAGAGCTACGTGAAGACCCACAAGCCCTGGTTCGTCGGCCGCCGCGCCTTCATCGCCCAGGAGCAGGCCCGCGCCGGCGAGGTTGTCCGCTTCCGCTTCACCGCCAAGGCCGGCCGCATGGCCCACTACGGCGACCCGCTGGTCGACGACAAGGGCCGCGTCATCGGCCAGGTCACCAGTTGCTCGCTCGACACCGACGGCTTCCGCCTCGGCCAGGCCTACGTCGAAGTCAAGTACGCCGACGAGGGCACGCCGGTCTTTGTCTTCCAATCCGCCTCGGACAAACCCGAGAAGCCGCGCAAGGGCCTCAAGCCCGGCGAGAAGGTCACCCTGCCCGAAGCCGCCGCCGTGCTCTCGCGCTTCCCCAAGCGCAAGGCCGCCGGATAGCGCAGCGCGCCCCCACCCAACCCCTCCGCGGCCGGCGACCAGCCCCACCCGTCGCCGGCCGCTCGTTTTGCCCCGCATCCTCCGCGCCCCATTAATCAAAAATCAGCCATCAAAAATCCCCTCCCACGCTTCATACCCTTTAGACCCCCGTCCCTCCAACCGCCTGCCACAGGTATAATCTCCGCAACTCCTACCTCCTACCTCCCATGACCCTCCTCTACCTCATCCGCCACGCCCGCACCGCCTGGAACGACAACGGCCGCATGCAGGGCTGGGCCGACCAGCCGCTTGACGACCACGGCCGCGCCCAGGCCCACGCCCTCGCCCGCCGCCTGTCCGCCGAGACCTTCGCCGCCCTCTACGCCAGCCCGCTGCTCCGCGCCCGCGAGACCGCCGAACTGCTCGCCGCGCCGCACCACCTGCCCGTCACCTTCGACGACCGCCTGCGCGAGCGCAACATCGGCGCGTGGACCGGCCTGACCTTTGCCGAAGCCCGCCGCCTCGCCCCCGCCGCCGCCCATGGCGATTGGCGTTTGGCCGGCGCGCCCGGCGGCGAGACCTAGGCCGCCCTGGCCCAGCGCGTCACCGCCGTGCTCGACCAGATCATCGCCGCCCATCCGGCCGCCACCGTCGCCGTCGTCAGCCACGGCGGCGCGCTCAGCGCCTACCTGACCCATCTGTTCGGCCTGCCCTTCGAGCGCCCCGTCTCTTTTGCCTTCCCCAACGCCGGCCTCGCCCGCCTCAGCGTCCGCCCGCACCCCGCCGGCGGCCACGATGTCCGCCTCCTCTCCCTCGGCGACGACCGCCACCTCGACCTTCCCCCCGCCGCCGCCTAACCGCCGCCCCCGCCTAGCCTGCTCTGAGTCCCCCGAGTCCCCTTCCACTCCGACCGCCATTGCCTTTCACTCCCCGAGTCCCCCCCACCCACGCTTTATACCCTTTATTCCCTTTATGCCAACGGTTACAAGTTAAGGGATGGCGGATCAGTCAAGTTGGAAGTCAGTTTTTTGGGCGGCTTGCGTTTCCGTTTGATGAGCCCCAGGG
>JAYUUW010000147.1:0-2693 GCA_043754665.1 Anaerolineales bacterium
ATTGACTGAAGGCCCCACCGTGCGATGAGCCGGCCGCCGGACGTTGGGTTTCCCAATGCGCCCATGGCGAGTGTTTGCTTGTGGCGGGCGCCTCCCCAAAACAAAAAGTGCCGAGGCGACAATGCCTCGGCAATTCTTCATTCCGTTGTTCTCTGCCGACTGCCTTCTGCTTTCTGCCGACTGCTTTTACAGTCCGCCCAGCAGCACCACTTCGGTCGGCTGCTCGCTGCCGCCCGCCGGCTCGCGGCTCACCCCCACCGCCGCCCCCGGCGTAAACGGAATGCTCAGCCAGGTCATGCCCCAGCCCGCGTCCGTGACATTGAACAGCCCGGCGCTCACCGGTCCGCTGTCGGTGATCAGCCACGCCTGATACGTTTGGTTCGTGGGCAGCGGCGCCAGCCTCTGCACCACCAGCACCACGCCCTGCGAGGTCGTATTCACATAGGCGTTCCCGTGTGCGGTTGGGTCGCCCTCGGCCGAGGCCAGCTCAATCGCCTCGGTCGCCGGCGACGTAATCAGCCCGACGGCCCGCGTCGTCCCGGTCAATTGCTGTTGCAGCGCGTTCAGTTCGCCCGTCAGATACACGTTCCACCCGGCCAGCACCGCCAGCACCACACTCAGGGCCACCGGCACCCAGCGGGGCAGGGTCAGCCAGCCGCGCGGCTTATCGTCGGCCCGCGGCTCAGCCGCCCGCGCCGGCCGGCTAGGCTTGGCCGAGCGCACGCCCACCCGCGCCAAAGTCTTGGCCCGCAAGCGTGGGTCAGGCGCCACCAGCGGCAGGCTCTCGGCCAGCACTGCCACCAGGCGCGCCTCGCGCTCCGCCTCGGCCCGGCACGCCGCGCAGACCGCCAGGTGAGTTTCCACCCCGCGGCGCTCGTCCGGCTCCAGGCCATCCAGCGCGTACAGCGCCAATAAGTCGGTCACGTGCTCGTTCATTCTAGATCGCTGGGGCTAAGCCCCATCTCATCAAGCTGCTGCCGGAGATTTTGCAGCGCCAGCCGCGCCCGCGTGTGCACCGTGCCTTCCGGCCAGCGCAGTTTTTGGGCGATCTCCCGTCGGGTCAAGCCGCGAAAATAAGAAAGCTCTATCACCTGCTGTTGTTCTTGGTTCAGCCGCCCCATGGCCCGCCGGACCAGCGCCGCGCGCTCGCGTTGGGCCGCCTGCGTGGGCACATCCCCCAGCGGGTCGGGCAGCGACTCCTCAAACGGCATCCCGCCGCTGTTCGCGCCGTCGTCCGCCGGCTCCACCACCTGCGGGCGCGCTTGCTGCCGCCGGAGCTGGTCGATGCAGATGTTGCGCGTGATGCCCATCAGCCAGGCGCTCGCATTGCCGCGTGCCTGCTGAAACAGCTCGGCCCGGTCCCATACCCGCGCAAACACCTCTTGCAGCAGGTCTTCGGCCAACTGTTTCTCGGTCACGATGCGCAGGCACAGGCCGAACACGCGCGGCGCGTACAAATCGTACAGCTCCGCCAAGGCGTCGCCGTCGTGTTGCGCTACGCGCAGCATCAGCAAGTTGTCGTTTTGAACGGTGTTCGTCACCGGCGCGTCTCCGGTGCTCTGTTCAGGTTTACGCATCGTTTCGGGCTTTGCATTGGGCAGGTTAGTATCACAGGTCGTTCGGCGGCTGTTGGCAGGCTAAAACGCCCGGTATTTCCACTGGCCGCCGATCAGCGTGCCGAGCACCTGCGTGTCTTTGATGGCCATCGGATCACACTCAAAGATATCACGATCCACCACAATCAGGTCGGCCAGCCAGCCCGCCGCCAACCGCCCCTGCCGGTCTTCCATATAGCCCGCGTAGGCCGCCCCCAGCGTAAAGCCGTGCACTGCCGCCTCCACGCCCAGCCTCTGCTCGGGGTACCAGCCCTCCGGCCCCGGCGTGCCATCGGCCCGCCGTCGCGTCACCGCCGCGTGAATACCCGCGAACGGGTTAAAACTCTCCACCGGGCTGTCACTGCCAAACGCCAGCGGCGCGCCCGCTTTCAGTTGCGTGCGCAGGCCGTAGGCCCCGGCGCTGCGGGTTCCCCAAAACTGGTCCGCAATCCGCATGTCGCTTGTCGCGTGGATCGGCTGCATCGACGCGATCACGTTCAGCGCCCCCAGCCGCCCAAAGTCGTCCGGGTGCAGCACCTGCACATGCTCGCAGCGGTGGCGCAGCGGCGGCCGCCCGGCGGCCTGCTCCTCACGCCGGATCGTCGTGTACACGTCGAGCAGGTCGTGGTTGGCGCGGTCGCCGATGGCATGCACTGTCATGGCCAGCCCGTTGGCCGCCGCCAATGTCGCGTACTCGTATAGCGCTTCTTTGTCGGTCACCACAATGCCGGTGTTGTTCGGCTCGCCTTCATACGGCGCGATCATAGCCGCCGTGCGCGGGCCGAGTGCGCCGTCCATAAAGACCTTGATATTGCCGATCCGCAGCCAGTCATCGCCAAACCCCGACCGGAGGCCCAGCCCCACGGCCTCTTCCAGGTGCTTGACCTGAATCTGCTTAACCACGCGCAGCCCCAACTGCCCGCGCGCCTTGAGCAGCTGGAACGCCGCAAAGCTGCGCCGCCCGTCAAAGTCGTGAATGCCCGTCAGGCCCACGCGCCAGGCGTTCTCCATCGCCGGCCGCATCAGCTCGGCCATGGTCTCCGGTGTGGTGTCGGGCACCAGGTGGTCCACCAGTTCAATCGCATCCTCAAAGAAGAT
>JAYUUW010000148.1:0-11305 GCA_043754665.1 Anaerolineales bacterium
ACTTATCGCCCCGGCAGGCTGGCCGACCTGGAGGCCACCTACGAAGTCTTCAAGCACGCGCTGGCCGACCTCTCGGCGCGCATTAACCAAAAGGCCGACTCCACTGCCGACGATATTGGCGCGTGGGACCGCCGCCGCCCGCTGTTCGAGCACCTCACCCGCACCGCTGCGTATTTTTGGGTGGCCGAGCGCGACGGCCAGATCATTGGCTATGCCCGCTCGATCCAGCGCGGGCCGCTGCTGGAGCTGACCGAGTTCTTTGTGCGGCCGGGGCATCAAAGCGGCGGGGTAGGGGGCGCGCTGCTGGCGCGGGCCTTCCCGGCCGTTGCGCCGGGCGTCACCGAACGTGCCATCATCGCTACGATTGACGAGCGCGCCCTCAGCCGCTACCTGCGGGCGGGCGTGTATCCGCGCTTTCCGATTTACGAATTCTGGCGCGCGCCCGAGTCCGTGCCGGTGCCAACTACGCTGACTTATAAGCCCCTGAGCGCGGTGCCCGACCCGCTGCCGCTGCTGGGCGCGTTGGACGAAGCCGTGCTCGGCCATCGCCGCGACGCCGACCACAGTTGGCTGATGGACACGCGGCAGGGCTATCTCTATCAGCGCGCCGGGCAGCCGGTGGGCTATGGCTACCTGGGGCAGTTCATGGGGCCGTTTGCCGTGCTCGACCCGGCCGACCAGCCGGCGGTGCTGGCCCACGCCGAGGCCGCCTGGCACGCGCAGGGCTACGCCCGCATCGGTTTCGAGTTGCCGCTGATCAACACGACGGCGGTGAACTACCTGTTGGGGCGCGGCTACCGGCTCGACAGCGTCTCCGCCAACTTCATGAGCAGCGCGCCGACGACCCGGTTTGAGAACTACGTCTGCACAAGCCCGATCTTTTTTATCTAGGCACCGGTGGCGGGCGAAGGCCGTTTTGCGATATGCTTACCGCATGAAACGATCCGTTGAATTATGGCTGGCGCTTGCGATGGTGGCGGGTGCCGGGTGTACATCGAAGCCGCAGCCAGATCTACTCCGCGAAATAACAGCCACGCCGCCGATAGCCACAGCCGTAACACTCACGGCAGTGCCCTCCGAAACCGAATCACGGCCGGTGGTCACGGCTACTCCAGGTGACACCTTGTTACCAGATTTGACGAGCTTGCCGCAAGTGGAACATGCCCGGATTGACCTGGCCGAACGATTAGGCACACAGCCCGACGTGGTGGAGGTCGTGACGGTCGAGGCGGTGACGTGGCCCGACGGGAGCCTGGGCTGTCCGCAGCCGGGCATGGCGTATACCGAGATGCTGGTGGAGGGCTTGCGCATCCAACTGGCGCATGACGGAACTATCTATTTCTACCATAGCGGCGGGAGCGAGCCGCCGTTCTTCTGCGACCAACCTGCGACGCTGGACGACATCACGCCGTATTTGCCCGACACATAATCGGGTGGCCGGCCTAGCAAGAAATCAAAACCGCCCCCGAGGCTTGGCCTCGGGGGCGGTTCTTTCTGCTACGGAAGTGGTGCTAAGCCCGTGTTAGGGCGTGTCGACACGCACGATGGTCGGGTCGGGCAGTCCAGCGATGCCACTGTAAGCCACCGAACCCAAGTACTTGGTGCCGGAAGCCAGGCCGGAGAACGTGAGGTTGATGGCTCCGGTAGCGCCGATGCTGGCTGTGGCCGGGGCGCTGACGGTCATGTTGCCGGCAGCCGCCGAGCCCAGCAGCCAGGTGTGCAGTTTGAAGGGGGAAGCCCCGGCGACACCCCAACCCTGAACAACCACGGTGTAGTTCGCGGCGGCAGGGTTGAGGAGATTGACTTCCTCCGCGGAAGTGCCGCTGCCACTGCCACCCACCGGGGTAGTACCCTGGAAGACGCACAGGTCTAGGTCGCTGCCCGGGTTGACGTCGGCATCAAACAGGGAGAAGCGGGCATAGGTGGTGCCGGCCGGGATGGTGACCGGGATGAGCTGCGCGTTGGGCGAGGCCAGCGAGCAGGTGCTGTCGGTGGGGTCATCGAGGACAGTGCCAGCGGTCACGGTTGCGGGCACGAGGCCGCGCGCGGCAGCCGTGAAGGCGCCGTTGTAGCCGAAGATCACGTTGTAGCTGCCCGACACCTGCGCCGGGGCGGCAAGCGCCACCGGGCGGATGACGACCGGGATGCGCACGACGTGGCCCTTGTCACCGGTCAGGGTGAACTGGCCGCCGGCGTAGTTGTTCAGGGCGGCTCCGGCGGTCGTGAAGGTGACATTGAACGACTGCGTGGCGCCCTTGGCGATGGTGAACACGCCGGGCAGTCCCACGGTGATGCCCGCGAGGCCGGTGTAGCTGGCGCTGTAGGTCTCAGCCTGCGAACCGACGTTGGTCACGCTGCGGACGACCGTCTGGATGCCCGCCAGATCGCCGATGGCGATAGACGCGACGTTCAGGTTGCTGGGGTCGATGACAGCCGCGCCGTAGAAGGCGCAGGTGGCGCCGGGCAGTTGGCCGGTGCCGCACATGAAGCCCAGCCAGTCCTTGAAGCCGGAGTTGAAGACCAGGCCCGGATCGGCGGCCGAGTTGGGGCGGACGTGGCCGGCACCCTGGCGGAAGATCACCAGCGGGTTGGTGTTGGGACCATCGAGCACGTCATAGGCGGTGGTCATCAGGGCCGACTTGATCATCATCGGTGACCAGTCGGGATGCAGGTCCTTGAGCAGCGCGCCCAGGCCGGCCACGTGCGGGCTCGACATAGAGGTGCCGCTGTACAGGTCGAACGAGCGGCCGGCATTGCCGGGAGGCGCCACCGCCGCCAGGATGTCCTGGCCGGGGGCGATCAGATCCGGCTTGAGCAGGTCACCCGAGGCGCGCAGCGGGCCACGCGACGAGAACGAAGCGGTGAACGGGGACGGCGTGTTGAAGACGATGGTGGCCTGATTGATGGTCGCCGTCGCCCCGGGCGTAGCGGCGTAGGCCTTAATCGCGAGGCCGCTGGCCAGGTTCACATGCACCGTCGGGACGAAGTGGAAGTCCGCGTTCAGTGAGCTGTCCGGGCTGTTGTACAGGACCATGCCGACGCCCCCAGCCAATTGCACGGCCCGGCTCTTGTCCACGCGCGCGATTACGCCGCGCTTGCACAATACGATCTTGCCGGTCACCAGGGCCGGGTCGAGTGTGCCCGGGTAACACAACTCAACCTCGGTCACATTCGCGCCGAGCAGCCCGGCGGCGGTCGAGTCAATTAGGGGGGCGGTGACGGCGGTGGCCACCGAAGCACCGAAGTAGGTGACGTTGTTGCCCAGAGTGACTGAGCCCGCGCCATTGCGGTTGTGCGTGCCTGCCGCCACGGTGGTGAGCCAGGGTCCGCCATGCGCAACGGTGCTGGAGGTGGGGCCGCTGTTGCCGGCCGAAGCGGCCACGAACACGCCGGCGTCGGCGGCAAATAGGAAGGCAATCTCCACCGGGTCACGGAAACTGGTCTGCGAGCCGCTGATCGAGAAGTTGATCACATCGACGCCGTCGGCCACGGCCTGGTCGATGGCGGCAACGCTGTCCGAGCTAAAGCAGCTGCCGCCCGCGCCGGTTTCCCAGCAGACTTTGTAGGCGGCAATACGGGCGCGCGGCGCGATGCCACTGATGGCGCCAAACACGGCGGCCGCGCCGGTGGTGGGCACGTTGTAGTTGCCGCCGGCCGTAGAGGCCGTGTGGGTGCCGTGCCCGCCGAAGTCACGCGGCGAGTTGTATTCCCAGGGCAGCTGGGCATCGATGCCCGCATTGCCGCCCCAGCCGGCGTTGAAGTACTGAGCGCCGATGAGCTTCTGGTTGCAGTTGGCGGCGGTGAATTCCTCGCCGGGCACGCACCGGCCATGCCAGCCAGGGATCTGCTGATAGGCGAGCTTACCGGTCTGGCCGTTGGGGCCGACGCCGGTCCGGTCAGAGAAGCTGGCGCTTTCGGGCCAAATGCCGCCGTCGACGATGCCGATGATGATGTCTTCACCGGCGCTGCCGACACCGCCCAGCTGGTCCCACAGGCCGCCGGGCGCCGACAGGCCAAGGAAGCCAGGGGTAGAAGAGGTGTCTAGCGTCAGGACTTCGTCACGATTGACGGCCAGGACGCCAGGCTGATTCTTGATGGCGGCGGCCTGGGCATCGCTCAGCTGAGCAGCGAAGCCGTTGAAGGAGTAGTGGTAGTCATACAGCTTGTTCCCGCCGCCCGCCGCGAGCACTGTGGCATGCCGGCTATCGAGATAGCCCACATACTTGACGACGTCGGGATTGGTGGGGTCGAACTTCTGGTTGTTCTTGGGCTTGGTGGCCTTATAGCCGGGGATACTGCCATCATAGGCGGCGGCAGGCTTCTCGGCGAGCTCAACGATGTAAACGCTCGTGGAGCTCTTGTGCGGCTGAGCTGATTGGGGCGCGGTCTGTGGTTCTTGGGGCGGGTCGCCCTGCGCGCCAACAGTGGAGAAGCTGGCAAACAGTAGGGTGCCGATAATCAGCCAATTGAATGCAATCCGTTTCATGGTTCGGTTTCTCCTATGGAGGGTGAGACATGGAGTCCGGTACTCAAGGTACGCTGCACCGCTCGGGCTCCGACCTCACGCATCGTGACGGCCACCTTCACGGGCAATGACCACGCCAATCTGGCAAAGGCGTGAGACAGGGAGGCGATCTCCTTTCGATGATGGAATTGTCAAGTCCGTATGCAGTGAGGGTTTGGCGGGCTGTACGACTGCTACCCGTCAAAGTATTGGACTCCGAAGGCGCCAGCTCTGCCGGGGACTGGCATCCGCTGGCCGGGCCTGCGATCGCGCTCGGAGTCTGGCTACTAGGACAAGTTATGACAGAATTGTGCACACGTCAATACAGCCCTGGTACTTTTCCGTCATTTCATACGAAAGTCATACCAAAGTACTAGGGGGATTACAGGGAGGCAAAGTCGATTGAGGCGAAGGGTGTTGGTAACCAAGCAGGCCCGGCTATTACCGCCGCTTACGCGCACAGCGTCCGCAGCACCGCCTCCAGCACATCCACGGCGCGCCGGTACTCGCTGATCATTATGTGCTCGTGGGGCGTGTGGTCGAGCGCCGAGTCGCCGGGGCCGTAGGCCAGAATGGGCGTGCCCCACACCGGCGCGACCACGTTCATATCCGATGTGCCGCTCTTGACGGTGAAGCTCGGGTCGCCGCCGGCTTGCCGAATGGCCGCCAAAAACGCGCGCACCAGCGGCGTGTTCTTTTGGCCGCGATAGGCCGGCACGCCTTCAGTGCAGCGCATGGTGGCTTCGTGCGCCATCGTGACCAGCGCCGCCTCGGCTTCCGCCACACTCAGCCCCGGTGGCAGGCGCATCCCTAAGCGCAGTTTAGCCCACTCCACAAAGCCGTCCGAGCCGCTGCGCATCATACGCAGCGTCGGGATGGCCTGCGCGAACATGGCCTCCTGGCCGGTATTGCGCTCGGCCGCCCAGGCGGTCACACGGTTCCAAAACTTCACGGCCGCCTCGCAGGCGCTTTCGTTGTGGGTGGAAGTGTGCGCCAGCGTGCGCTTGACCTCGTAGTCAAACCACACGCTGCCCTTATAGCCCAGGGTCACCTTGTTCCAACTGCTCGGCTCGCCAATGATGGTGAACGCCGGGCGGTACAAGTCTTTGATGTAGTTCGCGCCCTCGCCCGCCGATTCCTCACCGACCGCGCCGATGACGACGATGCGGCGCTTGGTGGCCGCTTGGCCCACGCGTGCCGCCGCCGCTGCAAACGCCGCCAGCGGCCCCTTAGCATCCACCGAGCCGCGCCCGTTCAGCCGGTCGCCGGCGCGCAAGACCGGGATGAAGCCCGCCACGGTGTCAATGTGGCCCAGCAGTACCACGGTCTCCGGCCCGGTGCCCACCGCGCCCACTGCATTGCCGGCCGCGTCCACGCTGGCCTCCAGGCCGGCGGCCTGCATCGCGGCCACCAGGTACTCCACGGCGTCGGCTTCTTGGCCGCTGGGGCTGTAGCACTCCAGCAGGCCGATGAGTAGTGCGAGTTCGTCCACTTACAAATTCTCCAAGATCGCGCAGGTGACGGCGCGGGTGGTGGCGGTGCCGCCCAGGTCGGCCGGCAGCAGGCCAGCGCGCAGGGTGGCATTCACCGCCTGGCGCACGCGCTCGGCTGCGACCGGCTGGTCAATGTGCGCCAGCAGCAGCGCGGCCGACAGCACCGCGCCGATGGGGTTGGCGATGCCCTGTCCGGCAATATCCGGCGCGGAGCCGTGCACCGGCTCGAACACCGCCACGTTGCGGCCGATGTTGGCCGACGGCGCGACGCCCAGCCCGCCGATCAGCCCGGCCGCCTCGTCCGAGAGGATGTCGCCGAACAGGTTGGTGGTGACCAGCACGCCGAAGTGCTCGGGGTCGCGCACCAGCCGCATGGCCGCTGTATCTACTAACATCTCGCGCACTTCGATCTCGGGATACTCGGCCGCCACGCGCCGGCAGCAATCGCGGAACAGGCCGTCGGTCAGGCTGAGCACGTTGGCCTTGTGCACAATCGTCACCACGGCCGGCCGCCCCTCAGCGGCGCGGCGGCGGGCCTGCGCGAACGCCATGTGCGCAATCCGCTCCGACGCCAGCGGCGTAATCACGCGCTCGGCAATGGCCGTGTCGCCTTCCATGCGCTCGCGCCCGGCGTACAGCCCTTCGGTGTTCTCGCGCACGATCAGCAAATCGAGGCCGGGCCGCGAGAACGGCCCCGGCAGCGATTGCGTGGGGCGCAGGTTGGCATACAGCTCGAACGTCCGGCGCATCACCAAGATCGGGCTGCGGTAGCCCGCCACCTTGCGCGAGGGCGACGAGGTTGCGCCGAACAGCGCCAGCCCGGCCGCCGCCACATCGGCCAGCGTGCTCTCGGGCATGGCCTCGCCGGTCTGCTCAAAGTGCGCGAACCCGGCCGATGACTCAATGAAGCGCAGCCCCAGCCCTAGCGCCGCCAGCACCTCGGCCGCCGCCGGGATCACCTCTTGCCCCACGCCGTCGCCCGGCACCAGGCAAATGGTCCTGGCCTCGGCTTCTACATTCATTCCGACACCTTCACTTCGGCCGTGCCGGTGAGGCCCAGCTTGCGGCGCAAATGCGGCACCAGCCCGCCCGCCGCCACCATGCCGACGAGCGACGGTGAGAGCGGCGGGAAGCTAAACGTCTGCCCGTTGACGCGCACACAACTTGCCGCCAGATCAATTTCCAGCCAGTCGCCGGCCTGGGTGGCGGCCACGGCTTCGGGGCAGGTGACCAGCAGCAGGCCCTGGTTGAGCGCGTTGCGGTAGTAAATGCGCCCGACCGAGATCACCACCACCGCGCCGATGCCGCGATACTTGAGCGTGGTCACGGCCTGCTCGCGCGAGCTGCCGTGGCCCCAGTTGCGGCCCGCCACAATGATGTCGCCCGGCTGCGCCTCGGCCGTGAACGTGGGGTCCAGGTCTTCCAGCGCGTGCGCGGCGATGTCGGCCCGTTCGCGCAGGGTGTAGGTGTACTTGCCGGGGAAGATCACGTCGGTATTCACGTCGTCGCCATAGCGCCACACGCGCCCGGCGATGAGTGTCGAGTCAGTCGTCATAGCAGTTCTCGCGGGTCGGTGATGACGCCGGTAATCGCGCTGGCGGCCACCACGCCGGGGCTGGCCAGATAAATTTCGGCGTCGGGCTGGCCCATGCGCCCCTTGAAGTTGCGGTTGGCCGATGAGATGCACACGTCGCCCGGCGCGAGGATGCCCATGTGGTTGCCCATGCACGGCCCGCAGCCCGGCACGCCGATCATGGCCCCGGCCGCCAGCAGCGTTTGCACATAGCCGCGCTCCATGGCCGCCGCGTACACCTCGGACGAGGCCGGCACCACCACCAGGCGCGTGCCCGCCGCCACGTGCCGGCCGCGCACCACCTCGGCGGCGGCGGCCAAATCTTCCAGCCGGCCGTTGGTGCACGTGCCGATGAAGGCCTGCTGCACGCGCGTGCCGGCCACCGCGGCCAGCGGGCGGGTGTGGTCCACGCTGTGCGGCACCGCCACCGTCAGCGGGATGGTGCTCAGGTCCAGCGCGTGGGTTTCCACATAGGCCGCGTCGGCGTCGGGGTACAGCGCGTGCGCCCGCAGCGCCGCCAGCCGGTCGGGCAGGGGGACGGCACTGCGGCGGCCCTGGCGCTCGGCCACGTAGGCGAACACCGCGTCATCCGGCGGCAGGTAGGCGTTCTTCGCGCCGAACTCGGCCATCATGTTGGGGATGACCATGCGGCTGTCCAGGCTCAGGCCCGCCAGCCCCACGCCGGTGAACTCTACCGAGCGGTACAGGCCGCCGTCCGCGCCCAGCGTGCCAATCAAATGCAAGCACGCGTCTTTAGCGGTGATGCCCGCCGGCAGCGCGCCGGTGATTTCCACGCGCAGGCTCTCGGGCACGCGCAGCCACAACTCGCCCGTGGCCCACAGCGCGGCCACCTCGGTGCGGCCGATGCCCGCGCCAAACGCGCCCAGCCAGCCAAAGTGCGTGGTGTGCGAGTCGGCCCCCAAGATCATTTGGCCCGGCAGCACCACGGCCTCTTCGCTCAGCACCTGGTGGCAGATGCCGCGCCCGGCCTCAAAGAAGTGCCGCGCGCCTTGATCGGCCACAAACGCCCGCGTTTCGGCGTGGTTGCGGGCGTGCTGGGCCGTGGGCGCGGGCACGGCGTGGTCCAGCGTCACCACCATGCGCTCCGGGATGACCACCCGCGCCACGCCGATGGCCCGGAAGATGGCGGCGATGGCGGCAGTGTTGTCGTGGCTGAGTACCCAGTCCGGCCGCGCGTCGACCACCTGGCCTACTTGCGTGGTCGCCAGCCCGGCGGCGCGGGCCAGCGCCTTCTGCGCGAAACTTTGACCGCTCATTCCGACCCGCCGATCTGCTGGTCGCCAGCTTGCTCCACACTCACTTGTGAGTCGCTCACATCCGCCGGCGACGAGCCAATGCGCACGCGCGGCGCGGTGGCGGCCACATCCAGCCGCTGCACAATCGGGTTAGCGGCCGGCGGCAAGTGCAGCCGCGCCAGTCCGAATTCGGTCTCGGCGATGCTCACCAGCAGTTGTTCCGGTGACTGGCCCGGCGCGAGCGCGTACACCTGCGCCTTGAAGACCGCCGTAATCGACTTGGCCGTGGCCTCATCCACCTGGTAGTAGCGAATTTCCTTGAGGAAGTAGTGCACCGCGTTCCAGCCCGACAGCGGCCCGAGCAAAATTTCCGACTCGGTCACGCCGAACTGGTCGAGCGGGTGGGCCTCGTAGGCCTCCGCGCCATGCAGCACGGCGCTTTGGTGCACGCCGGCCGTGTGGGTGCGGTTGGTCAGGCTCACCGGCTCTTGAAACGGCACCAGCATCTTGAGCTTATCCGACACCATCACGTTCAGCGGGTACGAGTTGCGCAGGTGGTAGCCTTCCAGCCGGTCGTAGTCGCGCTCGATGTGCAGGTTGAACAGCAGCGCCGACAGCGAGGTGATGCCCGAGCGCTCGCCTACGCCGCACACAGTGGTATCGAGGTAGCGCACGCCCAGCCGCACCGCCTCCAGCGCGTTCACCAGCGCCAGCCCCCGGTCGTTGTGAAAGTGCGCTTCCAGGTCCGCGCCGGGGTAGCGCGCTCGCAGCGCCGTCACGCGCTCGGCCACGCGCGCCGGCGTCGCCACGCCCACGGTGTCGGGCAGGCCCAGCCGGTCCACCAGCGGGGCCACTTCGTCATACACCGCGAACATCTCATCCAGGGTCGTGCGGTAGGCGTCCTCGCCCGAGAAGCGCACGATCACACCCGGATAGCTGCGGCGTATGTCTTCAATCAGGGTGCGGGCCTCGCGCGCCACCCGCTCCAGGTCGCGGCCGTGGTTGTGCCGCCGGCTCTCGGCCGACGTGCCGATGTACATGTTCAGCCCGTCGGCCCCGGCGCGGATCGCCAGTTCCACATCGCGCGGGTGGCAGCGCACATGCGCCAGCAGAAAGGTGTAGCCCTTCTGCGTAATCAGGCTGTCGCGCACGGCTTTCAGCGCGAGAAAGTCCTCGCGCTCCTGCTCGCTGACCACTGGCGCGAACAGTTCGACAAACTTCACGCCGTAAATAATCAGCGCTCGCAGGATGTCTTCTTTGTCCCCGCGCGTGAAGAAATACTTGTGGTGGTCGTGGAGCAGGGAGGTCTGCTGGCCTTCCCGCAGGGTGGAGTCGAGAATTTCCAGCGGGCGCGGTTGGTACGCAGCGAAACGCGATGGTTCTTCCATGATGGGTAGGTCTGGGGCGCGTCCGGCTACTCGGCCGGGGCGTCCTTGGCGGGCAGGGGTTGGGTCAGCACCGCTTCCACGGCGTCGGCCGCCGTCGCCAAGTCCGCCTGGCTGATGACCAGCGGCGGCAGGAAGCGCATGACGGTCAGGCCCGCGGGCAGCGCCAGCACGCCGTGGCCCATCAGCGCCTGCAAATACGGCGTCACTTTCTGCTTGAGCTCAATGCCCACCATCAGGCCCAGGCCGCGCACCTCGCGCACTACCGGCGACTGGATCGCGCCTAGCCGCGCCATGAACCAGGTGCCCAGCTCGGCCGCCCGCTCCGGCAGGTGCTCGCTCTCCAAATAGTCAATCGCGGCCAGGCTGGCGGCGCAGGCCAGCGGGTTGCCGCCAAAGGTCGAGCCGTGCACCGAGGGCGGCAGTTGGCCGATGCGCTCGCCCATCAGCACCGCGCCCATCGGCAGCCCGCCCGCCATGGACTTCGCCAGGCACAGCAGGTCCGGCTCCAGGCCGAAGTGTTCACAGGCGAACATCGCGCCCGTGCGCCCGAAGCCGGTCTGCACCTCGTCAATAATCAGCATGGCCCCGCGCTCGCGGCACAACTGCTGCGCGCCGCGCAGATACTCGGCCGTTCCGGGCCGCACGCCGCCCTCGCCCTGCACCACTTCTAAGATCACCGCGCCGGTTCTGGCCGTCACGGCGGCGTCGAGCGCGGGCAGATCGTTATAGGCCACATGCCGGAAGCCCGGCACCAGCGGCTCGAACGGCTCGCGGTACTTCTTCTCCCAGGTGGCCGAGAGCGCGCCCATGGTGCGGCCGTGAAAGCCGCGCATGGCGGCGATGACTTCCGTGCGGCCGGTGACCAGCCGCGCAAACTTCAGCGCCGCTTCAATCGCCTCGGTGCCGGAGTTGCACAGGTACATGCGCTTGAGACCCGCCGGCGCGATGCCCACCAGCCGCTCCAGCAGCGCGGCGCGGCGGTCGTTGTAGAACATCTCGGGCAGGGCGGTCAGGTTACGCGCCTGCGCCGCGATGGCCTCGGCCACGGCCGGGTTGCCGTGGCCCAAGTTCCCCGCGCCCTGGCTGCCGAC
>JAYUUW010000149.1:0-19147 GCA_043754665.1 Anaerolineales bacterium
TGCGCGGATTGTCCTACTCGTTGCGTTCCGTTTAGGCGTGACACTAATTGATCCGGATCCTGAAGGAATACGGCTCGCACTTGATTCAGGCGCGGCCACACCAGGGGATCGCGCAACTCACCCCGACGCCACAGGTGTCACCGTTTGGAGATTCTAGGGCAGGGAAGGTGATGGCGTTCCCGGTGTTGAACGGGCTGCATCACGATTATCGTTGGGCCGCCAGCTAGCCCGGTGTTGGCGAAAAAACGGGCGGATGAACGGTGTAGCCAGCACAGGTGCGTGCGGCCGCCTTACTGGAAAAATCGGTCGTCAGGCCCACCATTATCGGACGGGCCGAACAGCCAGCCATGCTGCACATTCATGTCCCCGGCTGATGGGTTTGCCTGATCCAGCACATCGCGCACGTCTGGCCGGCTGAAAAAGGATTGCGATAAGTCAGCCGAGCCAGAGTGCTGGGCAATGTACTCAATGATGGGCGCAGCCTGGCGCCGCAACGTAAGGGCGGCCCGATTGTCCCCACGTCGTGCTTCAATCGTGGCTAACTCGACCAGAATCTGCCAAAGCATGCGGCGCGAAGCCAGGACTTCGGCCTCTCTGCGGGCCGCCTCCAAAACCGACTTGGCCTCGTCGAGCCGGCCAATTGCCCGCAGTGCCCGCCCCTGGAGGTTGAGCGCGTCCGCAAGGAACAGGCGCACACCGCTTTGTCGGAAGCTTAGGCTAATATCGGCGGCCAGCGCTAACGCTTGTTGTGGATCATTTTGGGCCAGAGCCAATTCGGCCCGTGCCTGGGCGATGATAAACTGAGTCAGGATAAACTGACGCTTGAGCGCCTCTGGATCATGGAGTAATTGAGTTTCATCCAGAGCCGCCTGGGCTTCGGCCAGGCGCCCAGCCAGAACATAGAGGAGCGCGATGAGGCCCAGGATCTGCGGCAATACTGGAAAGACAGCCGGGATCGTCTTGGCCCGCTCCAGCGCCAGATGGGCGATCTCAATGCCGCGCGGCAGCACCCCCATGTAGGCGTAGATCAAGGCCAGATCGAACGTGGTCTGATGAAGCCCTTCTGAAAACCCGGCCTGGGCGGCTAAGTGCATGCAGGCCTCAGCCACCTCTATCGCGCGGCCAATGTCGCCCCGTTCGAAATGGACCAGGTCCACCAGATAAAGTGCATAGGACTGGTTCCACAAGTTGCCAATTTGGCGACTGATCAACTGCGCCTCAGCCGAAAGCGCTAGCGCCGTTTCATATCCACCGGCCATCGTATGCATCATGCTGGTCGAGGCGAGGTTGTCTGCCAGCATATTGAGGACGCCTAGTTCCCGCCAAATCGCCCGAGCCTCGTCCAGGACGGCCCAGGCCCGGTCAGGCCGCTCGATTTGGAAAAACACCTTGAGCATATCTGTCAACACATAGGCACACAACTCGCGTAGGTCCTGCTCACGAGCGATAGCCAGCGCCTGCTCGCCGTGTTCGAGAGCTTCATCCAAGTTGCCAACTGAAATGTAATACTGGAGAAGATTCCACAAGACCCTGGCCTCGGCCGGCCGGTTACTTTGTTCACGCGCTAGCGCCAGTGCCTTCTGCGAGAGTTCGTAGCCCAGCGATTGATTTGCGGCGACTGATGGCTTTACGTAAGCAGATGCGCGCGCGATGAGACCGGACAGCAATGCGGTTTGGTTACCAACTGAAACGGCCCACGCTTCTAGCGCCTCGTAATTCGCGATGGCCTCGGTGTCCTGGGCGTTCAATTCGAGAGTGCGGCCTCGGCGTAGGAAGAGGTCGCAGACATCTATGAGGGGGTTGGGAAGGTGCGTTGCGATCTCAAGCGCGCGCCCAAAATGCTGAATGGCCTCCGCATTCGCGTAGACGTGGGCGGCGGCCTGGCCGGCGAGCATGTAGTAGTGCAAGGCGCGCGCCTGGTCGCCAGCCTCGGCAAAGTGCCGTGCCAGTAGGGCGGTCAGGTCAGCAGAGTCCAGCCGGGTAGGGTAAAGCTGTTCGAGTGCCTGTCCCACGGCCAGGTGTACCATGCGCCTGTCGA
Source organism: Anaerolineales bacterium (assembly GCA_043754665.1). Lineage (GTDB taxonomy): Bacteria > Chloroflexota > Anaerolineae > Anaerolineales > UBA6663 > JADZEK01. The sequence goes on from JAYUUW010000149.1 coordinate 2,039, forward strand.
TCCTCACCAACGACTGATAAGCTGCCTCTTGCACAAGCGCGTGCCGAAAGAAGTACTCAACCTCGGGTTGGTACTGTGCAAGCATAATTAGGCCGCCGGACTCAAGCGCGGCTAGTTGAATGTTTAATGGCATACGCGCCTGCCAACTCCAATAGTGACGCTGACGAATTGGTGGTCGAGCGCAAGTTTCCGGTCGGCATAATTTGCCTTTGTGCCAATATGGCTACAATCGGCGACGCTATCAGCGAGGTTGATGATTCCAGCGAACGCTCCCACCCGCCCGGCAATCCCTAAGTAATGCCATGCTTGCGACTAACGTTGTTTTCGGATCTGAATGGTCATCAGTTCCAAATTGAAGGCCTGGGAAGATATGCGACGGCAAATTAGAAACAAGTGCCGATGACCCATGAAGGCGGACAAACTTCGCTTGGCGGCGGTGTTGTAGAGCAGCAACGACGACGTCTGACCGAGACCCAGCAATTCACCGCGAACATAAATCCTAGCGAATTCATCACCTCGTTTTCTGAGTGCGGCGTGGTGAGTCCTTCTTCATTGACTAGGCCAATTTGGTAATCAGGATGGCTTGCTCAGACGCTTGAAAACTGAGGCGCATGGCTTCGTTCGGCAGCGCAGCCAGAGTACTGTCAAACGCTTGGCGGGTTTCCTGGGCAAGGGCATCATTGCCATCCAGTGCTAGCAGCGCCGCCCCTGCTCGCACCAACGCCGCCGAGTCCCCTGTTGGCCGCGTGACTGCGACTGCTCGCCGCAGAGCGTTTATGGCTTCCTGCCGTTGGCCCAACTGGGTTAGGGCCTTGGCCTTGGCTTCCAGGGCCAGCACCACATACTTGACCCGGCCATGGGCCTGGCTGACATCGAGCGCTACTTGGGCCAAACTGAGCGCATGTTCCCAAGCACCGCGCGCCAAGGCCACTTCCGCCCGGGCTTGCGCAACCCGCATCCGCCAAAGCCAACGATGCCAGGAACCCGCGCGCTCCACGGCTTGTTCAATGTCGGGCCAGAGACGCTCCGCTTGAGCGACCTCGCCTTGTCGGGCGTAATTGAGCACCAAGTCGATGCTGGCGCTGACCAGCGGGGGCACGAAGTTGACCGAGCGAGCCAGATCGCGCGCTTCTTGCGCCAGTACCGCGTGTCCGCTCAGGTCAAACACACTCAAGTGCCAGCCGGCTGACATGGCAATTGAGCGAGCCAGTAGGGGCCAGGTCTCAAACTCATTCCCGAAGCGCCGGGCTTCGGCGAATACCTGTTCCGCGGTAGTGTATTGACCCCGTGCGGCATACGCCAAACCCAGTGGTGGCAGTGATTCTATGGTGGCGGAGGTGTCGCCGCGCGCCAAGTCGATGGCTTCTTGGGCCCGAGGGATGGATTCAGCGTACCGGCCCAGCCAATATAAGTTCAAGCCCAGGGTAGAGATGCCCGACAAATAAGGAATGGGGCCTTGTCCGGCGTGGCTCAGCGCCTCCTCATACAAGGCAACACCGCGCTCTACATTGCCCTCCAGGCTTTCGGCTTCGGATAGGTGGGCGATCGCCGCAGCCGCCAGGTCATTGCGCCCGACTTGGGTGGCGAGCCTGATGGCCTCGTTGGAGTGCGCACGCAGGCCGTCCACGTCCAGCGCCCACAACTTGGTCCGGGCCAGATCCAGGAGCACGTCGACCCGCTCTTCCAGCTGGCCGGGTAGTAGACCGCCTAAGGCGAACTCAAGATCAGGCTGCGCTTCGTTCCAGAGGCCCACACTGGCCAGGGCTTTGCCTCGTTGGGCGCGTAGCTGAGCCATGAGAGGGGTTTTATGCGCAGCCTCCGCCAGTCCAATGGCCTGCGAGAGCAGCGCCGCCGCCATGCGATGGCTGGCCGCGCGGCTCGCGCGGGCGGCAGCGCGTTGCAGATAACCAATCGCGCGTTCCTGCTGGCCAGCTTCCACCGCATGATGGGCCAATTGATCCAAGAAGGACTCCACCTGCTCGCCGGCGGCGGCCTCCAGCCACTCCGCCGCCCTGCCATGCAGCCGGCGGCGCTCAGCGCGGGGCAGCATGTCGTAAGCCACGTCACGGATCAGGTCATGTTTGAGGATGAATTCACGCTCACCGGGCAATTGCGAGCGCGGCACGGGCCGGACCAGATCCTTTTCTTCCAGCGCCTCGAGCAAGGCGACCAGCACGCTGCCAGCGCCAACGCTTGGTTCGAGCGCCTGCAGGCCGCCGGCCCAGAATCCTTTGCCCAGTACGGCTGCCAACTGAATTGGTCGCCGCTCGGCTGGGGGCAGGGCATCCAACCGCGCCGCGATTAGCATCTTGATGACCGAAGGGACACCGGCATCGAGCCCGCGCTCGGCGATCATCGCCACAATTTCTTCTGCAAACAGGGGATTGCCGCCGGCGCCACGGCCAATCTTCTGGATGACGTCGGCTGGGAGGCCCCGCTCCTGACCCAAGGCCGCGATCAACTCGCGCTCCAGAGTCTCCTCGAGCGGCTCAAGTGTTAGGGCGGCGAAAGAACGCACGCCCCGTCCCCAGGCCGGCCGCTTGTCGTCCAACTCGGGTCGAGCCATCGTGATGATCAGCAGGGCGGCTTCCCGGATCCGGCTCGCCATGGATTCCAACAGATCGAGTAGGGTATCGTCCGCCCACTGGATATCATCGACGATCAGACAGAGCGGAGTCTGCCGGGCATAGGCCTCTACGAAACGCCGGGCGGAGGCGTGCAGCGCCCGTTGGTCAGGCATGACTGCAAGGCCTTGAACCTGCCGGTCGCCAGGTGTGTCGAGACTGCTGAGGAGCGCCAGGTGCCATGCCATCTCAGGCGCCTCATCCCGGATACCCGGCAGGCTGGCCACCAATTCATCGAGCCGAGCCCGGGCCTGCTCAGCACTGTCGGTGGCCAGCACTTGGGCGGCTTCCTTGAACATTCCCGCCAGCGGCGAATAGCCTAGGGTCTCGCCATACGGTAGACAGCGCGCTTGCCAGTTCTGGACACTGGCGGGCAAGAGACGCAACAGCTCAGCCACGAGCCGGGACTTGCCAATGCCGGGCTCACCGACGATTGTGACCAAGTGAGGCTGGTGGTCGCGCTCGACGCGGCGCCACATCGCCTCCAGGCGTTCCAGCTCGCCGCCGCGCCCAATGAGCGGGGCGGTGCCCTGGGGTCGCGCCTTAGGCATATTGGCGATTTCCAGCGCCTCCCAGGCGCGGACCGGCTGATCCTTGCCTTTGGCCTCAATTGGCACAATGGCGCGGTAGCGGATACCGATCTGTGTCGTCTGATATGTTTCCGCGCCGACCAAGATACTGCCGGTTGGGGCGGCGCTGCGCAGGCGCGCCGCGGTGTTTACCACATCGCCCATCACGGTGTAGTCGCGGTTCTCGTCGGGTCCCATTAATCCCGCCATCACTTGACCAGTGTTGACACCTACATGCACCTGCACCGGTCGTTCGGGATCGCCGGAGATCTCCATATCACGAATCGTTAGCGCGGCCCGCACGGCGCGTTCGGCATCATCTTCGTGAGCCACAGGTGCGCCGAAAACGGCCAGCACCTCATCGCCGAGCACTCGAAGCACGGTCCCGCCAAATTGGCGGAGCGTGGCACTCATGCGGCGCGCACACTGGTCAGCGAAGACCTTTACGTCCTCCGGGTCCATATGTTGCGACATGGCTGTGAAACCAGAGATATCGGCAAAAAGGACCGTTACCCAGCGCCGCTCCTCGCGCGCCGACGGCGTAAGCGTTGCAGAGCCGGTGGGCGCGCTGACGGCGGCTGCCACCTCCAGTCGTATACCGCAAGTGCCGCAGAATCCAAAGTCTAGAGAATTCTCGGTTCCGCAAGCGGCACACTTGCGCCGAAGCAAAGTGCCACACCGCCCACAAAAGCGCTGAGCGGATGGAGAGCGTTGGCCGCAATTGGGGCAGATGACTGTGGAGGGTGTCGATTCAGTCACAACTGGCTTTCACTCTGTGGCACTGGCGTTCAGGTCTGCCGAACAGGGCTGGTGTTTGCTTGCGCACGGGACACATTGTAGACCTCAGGCGAACTGGCTCTAAATAGCAGCGGAGGCGTCCAATACGCCTGCAACGGCTGCGCGCCAAGGAGCGCCAGGCCATGTAAGCCGAATTCTGCTACCACGCGTGGTTGGCAGTTAAACCGGCAATCAGCGCCAACGGCCAACCAGCCGCCGGCTAGCCCGCTGACGCCCGTGCCAGCTTCAGATAGGCAGCGCCGCGAGCATCTAGATAAATCGAGTCCGGCGTCTCCACGATGGTCAACATCACCTCCTCGCAAGCCGGACAGCGCAGGACCGCGCCGGGCGCCTGGGTGAACGCTAGCAGCCCGCCCAACTCGCTCACGTTGCCGCAGTTGCCACATTCAGCTGGGTTCGCCGTCATCTCCAGGCCGAAAATCTCCTGCAGTAGGCCGGCCACGGCGTTCCCGTCCAACATCAGTGCTCGATTGACGTCCACCGGTTCGTCGTTCATGTTGTTCTCCTCTACCTAGCTGCCCGACGGACCGAAGCGTTCTGTGCGGATCTGACCGGCGGCGATCCCAACTTGCACCAAGCCGGTCGCGGCCGCTTCGACCAACAGCGTCGGCCCACAGATGAAGACTTGAGGCGAGCGGCCAAGGGGCTTGGCCAGGCTTTCCAGCATTTGAGCGTCAATGCGCCGCGCGTAGCCGGTCCAGCCGGACGGCTGCGTCCGGGTGAGCGTGTGGACGATTTCCAGACCCGTCTTGCCGTCGTTCAGCTTGCTGAGCTCCTCCCGATAAATCACATCCTCGAACGTGCGCGAGCTATACAACAGCCGGGTGGGTATCTGCGTGCTGGCCGCCTGGCGATGTCGGAGCATGGCCATGAGCGGTACCACGCCCGAGCCGCCGGCGATGAGCAGCAGCGGCCCGCCCAGGCGCGCCTCCCAGACAAAGTACCCCCCAATTGGCCCGCGGACCTCGATCTGGTCGCCGGTTACCAGGACATCGTGCAGGTAAGTGGAGACTTCGCCATCCTCGATGCGTTCCACGGTCAGATCGATCTGGCCGGCGCGCTCAGGAGCAGAAGCGATCGAGTAACTGCGCTGGGCCTGGTAGCCGTCGGCAGCGGTGAGGCGAATGTCGTAGTGCTGGCCGGCGCGGTGCGGGATCCAGTTCGGGAGCGCCAGAGTAAACGACTTAACCTTGTTCGTTTCACCCTTGATGGCTGTGACGGTGGCAATTTGCCAATCAATCGGACGTTTCATGGCAGCACCCTTAGTTCAGTCACCGGTGTATCGCTCTTCTTTCCAGGGGTCGCCGTGATTGTTGTATCCACGCGACTCCCAGAAGCCAGATTTGTCCCGGTCCATCAACTTGAGGCCGCGCACCCATTTCGCGCTCTTCCACAGGAAGAGCTTAGGCACCACTAGCCGCACGGGGCCGCCATGCTCGGGCGCCAACGGCCGGCCATCGTATTGATAGGCCACGAAGGCGCGGCCGTTCAGGAGGTCGGGCAGGGGCATGTTCGTGGTGTAGCCACCGTCCGAATAAGCCGTGACAAACTGCGTCTTGGGGTCCAGGTCCACGTGCTCCATCAGCGTATCCACGCTGACGCCGTGCCAGCGCGTTTCGAGCTTGGTCCACTTGGTCACGCAGTGGATGTCCACCACGAAGGTCTGGGCCGGCAATTGCATAAATTCGGCCCATGTCCAGCGCGTGGGCTGGCGCGGCTGGCCCTCGATCGTGAAGGTCCATTGGTCGAGATTGACACGCGGAGTTGGGCCGGCCGAGAGCACCGGGAAATCTTTGACTTCATGCTGGCCGGGGGGGATGCGGTTGCCTGCCGCCGTGCCCGGGTGCTGCCGGCCCACAAAACCGCGAGAGACAAAGCGCTCAGCCATAGCTCCTCCTGCTAATGTTCGACCGTCAGATACGGCCGGCCCGTGCCGAAGCTCTCCTATAGTACTACCCACCACTAAAACCTTACAAGCACGCCCGAGATATGAAGCGGCCAATTTCCAACGCCCGGTAAGCCTCTCGTAACAAAATAGGACTAATCTATACTCAACCACTAGAAGAAATCGGCCCGCCTGCCGCTCCGCCACTTACCGCTCCCTCTGCGTAGGAGACATCGCATGACAGTTCACCGTCGGGCCACCCGGCTGGCTGCTTTTGCCGTCACCGCGTTCCTGCTGCTCTCGTCCATCGGGCTGCCTCTCGGCGCGCCAGTGGCAGTGGCCGGCAGCGGGCCAACCGTCAACGTGCCGCCGTCCAACACCACGGTCACGCTGGATGGGACATGCTCCGGGTCGGAATACTCGGACGCCAACCAGGTGCCCGTCTCGGTCGAGGCGATCCCCTATACCTTCACCGTCTACCTCAAGCACACTTGGGATTATGTGTACATCTGCTTTAACAACCCGCCCGTGCCTCCCAATGGCGCCGCCTTTGTCAGCGTCTACATCGACCGCGACAACGACGGCGGGTCGCGCGACAGCCAGGACTTCCGCGTGAACATGCCTTGGTCCCCGGCCGGCAGCCCCAGCGCCGCCTACTGGGGCGGCTCCACTTATAACGGCGCCGACCCCGGCGGCTGGCAGGCCGTCAAGCACCAGGTCATCCAGCCGGAAACCAACAACTGGGAGGTAGAGTTTCGCCTGACCCGGCAGGTGGTGGGCGGCTGGCAGCGCAGCGCCGGCCTGGCGCTTTTCTTTCAGTGGTACGCCGCCACCGGCGACGACTACGCCTGGCCGGCGGACAATGTGTGGAGCAACCCGGGCCTGTGGGGCAACGCCAACTTCCAGACCGATACTTTCAACGCCGGCCCGGCCCAGAGCGGCCCGGTAGTCAACGGCAACTGCAACGAGTACGCCGATGCCAACACCCTGACCTTCCAGAGTGCCGGGCGCACCGTGACGGCCCGCCTTAAGCACACGCCCACCGATCTCTACATCTGCGTGGAAAACCTGGCCGTGCCGGCCGTCAGCCAGCGCAACGGCCCCAATGCCGCCATCTATGTTAACCGCGCCGGCACCGGCGGCGGCAACCCAGGACCCGATGACATCCGCTACAGCATCGCCTTCAGCGGGACGATACTCGTCAACCAGGGCGACGGCACCGGCTATGATGGGGCTGATCCGGGCGGCTATCAAATTGCGCGCATGATCACGCGTGATCCCTTTCTCAACCCGGTCTCCTGGGACGTGGAATTTCGTCTCAGTGCCAGCGTGCTGGGTGGGCTGACCGGCCGCGACATTGACCTGGCCATTGTGCAGCAGTGGGTGAGCTTTTCAGGCGATGACTATGGCTGGCCGATCGCCTATCACTGGAATGTGCCCAACACCTGGGGGATCACCAACCTGACCGGGGGCGGGGTGGCGACCGGCACCGACCTGCACATCTCCAACGTGGAAGTTGTGCAGGCCATCCAAGACCTGAACAATACAGTTGTGCTGGTGGCCGGCAAGCGCACCTTCGTGCGGGTGCACGTGGCCAGTAACGCCAATCTCAACCAGGTTGGGGCGCGGCTCAACGGCTTCCGCAACAACCAGTCCCTGGGCTTCGCGCTGCTGCCGCTCAATCCGGGCGGCAGGATCAACGTGATTACCAATCCCGACCGCGCCAACCTCAACGACAGCTTCTATTTCGAGCTGCCGTACAACTGGATCAGCGGCGGCCCAATTACCCTGGTGGCCGAGGTCAACCCCTTTGGCGACCTGCCCGAGAGCAATGCCAACAACAACACCTTCAGCCTCAGCCCGAATTTTCTGGCCACGCACCCGCTGCGTGTGCTGCTGATCGACTATCAATACAAATGGGGCGTGGGCGGGATCCTGGTCTCGGCCAGTGACCTGGATATGGATCTGCTGGAATCTCAGCTGCGGCGCATGTACCCCATTAGCAGCCTGATCGTGCGCCGGCGGGTCTTTCTCGACGAGGACACCACCTCTGTGCCGACCGCCAGCTACGTCAACACGCAATTAGCGGCCCTGCGGGACATCTTTGAGGGTGATTGGTCGGGCTGGAAGTTCTATGGGATGGTGTCGGATTCCCAGGGCTTTATGCGCGGCAAGGCCAGCGACATCCCAGGCGACTCGGCGGCCGGCCCAGCTGGTCCGCCGCCCGTGGAATGGAACTGGGATACCGACGGCTCCTACGCCGATTGGTATGGCGCCCACGAGCTGGGGCACACTCTGGGCCGCTACCACGCTGAGTTCTGCAATGCCACGGACGGAGTCCCTTATCCCTATACGGACGCCATCATCGGCGGCGACGCTGGCAATCCGACGCGGTTCTACGGCTTTGACCACGGCGATCCCGCCAACGACCTGCCGCTCCAGGTGATCCCGCCGACCTGGACCGACATCATGGCCTACTGCGCCAACGAATGGGTCTCCGACTTCACCTACGAAGGGATGCACAGCTACATCCAGGCTAACTTGCCGGCGCAGGCCGAGGCTGTGGCCGACGACCTGCAGTTGGCCGCCGCGCCCAGCCTGGCCGGCGACTTCCTGGCCGTGTACGGCACCCTCGACACCGTCGCCCAAACAGCGGTGCTGCCATTCGTTTCACGCCACGCCCAGGTCTCGGTCGTGCCGCCGCTGGTGGCCGGTGCCTATCACATTCGCCTATTCGACGTGGGCAATGTCTTGCTGGCTGACTATGCCTTCACGCCGCACCCTAACTCAGACGATGAGGAGGGCGGCGCCACTATCGCCCAGATCGTCAATTGGGTGGGGGGCACGCGGCGGATTGCGATTTATTCCGACGCGGCGGCGGCCGAAATTGCTTCAGTGGCGGTGAGCGCCAACGCTCCAACTGTTGGCTCAGTCACGCACACGGGCGGCGCCAGTTTGCCCGGCAGCGGCCCGGTCACCGTCAATTGGGCCGCCAGCGACCCGGATGGCGATCCGCTCACGTTCACGGTGCTGTACAGCAACAACAACCGGGCCACCTGGCACACGCTGGCGAGTGGCATCGAGGCGGCCAGCTTGTTGCTCGACACCAGCCTCCTGGAAGGCACCAGCGGGATCAGCAAAGGCTGGTTCCGGGTAGTAGCCGATGATGGCGTGCTCACAAGTGTCGCCGATGACGGTCCGTTCACTGTGGCCGGCAAAGCGCCCGGGGTCGACCTGGTCAGCCCGGCGGATGGCAGCGCCTACGTTTATGGCCAGACGGTCACGCTGGAGGGCTACGGTCAGGATTTCGAAGACGGCACCCTGGCCGACGCGAAACTGAGTTGGTCATCTAACCTGGACGGACTGTTGGGGACCGGCCACCTGCTGCACACTGGCCTGCTCTCGGGCGGCACCCACATTCTGACGCTCACGGCCACTGACTCCAACAATCAGGTCACGCAGGCCACCGTCAGCGTCACCATCAACGGCGTTGTGCTCGCCGCTGGGCCAACGTTGGACGTGGGGCAAAGCAGCATGTTGTTCATAGACGAGGCAGGCGGTTTCACACCCGCGGGCCAACTGCTCAGCGTGCGTAACCTCGGCACCGGCAGTCTTGGGTGGTCCGCCAGCAGCGACGCGGACTGGTTGTTGCTGGGTTCGTCTTCGGGGGGAACCCCGGACGACCTGAGCGTGACCGTCGACACAACGAACTTCCTACGCGGTACGACGTACGTCGGCCACATTACACTGACCGCGGCCGGAGCTGCCGGCAGTCCGAAGATAGTCGATGTGGTGGTGCAAATGCTGGGGGCTCCACCAGAACGACTCTACCTACCGCTGGTGCAGCGGTAGGTAAGGCCTGCGGCTGAGTTTGGAAATGCATGGCCGGTGTCATGTCTAAAATAGGCGTGTCGTGCCACTTTTGTTGGCCACCAAGTGCCAAGTGCTATACTCTGAGCACGTCCTAGAGTCGGGAGACTCGCATGGACCAACCTGACAAGTCCAGCGATCAACAGCAGCAAGTCAAGGCAATCTGGCACCATTATCTAACCACCGGCGACATGCCCAAGGGGTTGGGGGTGCCGTGGTTCATGACGCGTGCGTTCAAGCCACTGATCAAGCGGCTGCCGTCCGATCCGCGCTGCCGCCTGTGTGATCTGCCCTTTCAGGGATTGGGCGGCTTCGTCACTCGGTCCTTTCTTGGCGTGATCCCCTCTAGCCTCAATCCCCACATGTGCAACATGTGCGAAGACGCGCTGCGCGAATTCAATTGCGGGGTCGAGGTTGAGATATCGCTGCTGTTTGCCGACGTGCGCGGCTCGACCACCATTGCCGAAAAAATCAGCCCGGCCGAGTACAGTCGCCTGATCGACCGCTTCTACACGGCCGCCAGCAAGGTGCTGTTTTGGAAGAACGGCCTGTTGGAAAAGCTCATCGGCGACGAGGTGGCGGGTTTCTTTGTGCCGGGTTTTGCGGGCGCTGACCATGCCCGGGTCGCGGTCGAAGCCGCCGCGGAGATCCTGCGCATGACGGGGCACGGTGAGGGCCAGGCGCCGTGGATACCAGTGGGAGTGGGCGTGCATACGGGTTTGGCCTACGTGGGCGCGGTCGGCGCGGGCGGCGGTGTGCCCGATATCACTGTCCTGGGCGATGCGGTCAACACCGCCTCACGCCTGGCGTCGCAGGCCAAATCCGGCGAGCTCGTGTTCAGCGAGGCGACCCGCGCTGCTGCCGGTTTACCCAACACCGGCTTGGAGGCGCGACATCTGTCGCTCAAGGGCCGAACTGAGCCGATCGATGTGTGGGTGCAGAAGTTGGGATGAGTAGGGACACCAGTTACTGCCGACAGCGCTTCGTCAAGCCTCGCCGGAAGTCTTGTAGACAGTGTTACGCGAAGCCCAGCGACATGGCGCTCTGATCGGGGAGGGGGTCGCCCGGGTTTTGGATGATGTTGTGCCATCCGAAATGCGGCTGCAGCTATCGGGCTGCGATCCTGCAATTAATACGTCCAAAGGTGGGAGGCGTCATGCGTACTGCTTCATTCTCCAGTGCCATTGGGGGCAGGTCGCTTGTAGGTCGGATGCTGCTGCTAACTGCCTCCACTCTGGGCGGGGTGCTGACTTGCACTGCCCTTCTCGCCTTTCTAGGCGGGCCGGTAAGCCCGGCGCTTGCCGCGCCAGACGCGCCATCCGCTACCCGCGCCTTTCCGGATGCGTCCGCCCCCTGCAATACCACTTTGCAAGCTTGCATTAACGGCTCAAGCGCCGGCGACACCATCGTCATTCAACCCAATACCTACATCACAAGTGTCACCCTCAGCAAGGCCGTCAGCCTCACGGGCGCCAGCAGCGCCACCGTCATCTTGCAGGCACTGGCCGGGCAGCGCGTCCTCACCGTCACGGGCGCTGCCATCAGCAACACCGTGATCATCTCCGGCCTCACGTTTCGCGGCGGCAGCGCCGGCGGCGGCGCTTGCCCGTCCGGCTGCGGCGGCGCCATCCTGATTACCGACACCGCCAGTCCCCTTTTGCAAGGGCTGATCATAACCAACAACACCGCCGGCTTCCAGGGCGGCGGCGTGTATGCCGCCACCGGCAGCGCCCTGCGCCTGACAGCGCTCAGCGTCTTGAGCAATACCAGCGGTTCTCACGGCGCAGGGATTTACGCCAGCCGGCCTGTTACCCTCAGCGGTGGTCTGTTTTGGAACAACCGCTGCACCCAGGCCGGCTGCGGCGCCGCCGCCCTATTGGTGGCCGGGACGCTCAATGTCAGCGGCACCCAGTTCATCAGCAACACCGGCCTGGGCAGCGCCGGTGCGGTGTATGCCCCCTTTGTCGCGACCTTCACCGGCGGCCTGTTCCAGAACAACCGCTGCACCGAGGGCGGGTGCTTCGGCGGCGCACTCTACGCCAACGACAGCCTGATGCTGACCGGGACCCAGTTTCTCAGCAACACCAGCCGCGGTCAGGGTGGCGCCCTGTTCGCCAACTTACCGGCAACGCTAACGACGGTCGTCTTCCGCAACAACCAGTGCACCCAGGCCGGCTGTTATGGCGGCGGCGTTTATGGCCTGGCCAGCCTGTCCTTGAGCGCCACGCAGTTCATCAGCAACAGCAGCACCTCCAGCGGCGGCGCGGCGGCGTCCGGTTCATCCATCTCTTCCCGTGACGGCTTGTTCCAGGATAACCGCTGCACCCAGGCTGGCTGTCAAGGCGGCGCAGTGGCAGCCAGTTCCGTTCTGACCCTACACAACACGCCGGTACTGAGCAACACGTCTGCCAGCGATGGCGGCGGCGCCTACAGCAGCGGCTTCGCTGCTGTCACCAACGGTTTATTCCAGAACAACCGCTGCACCGAAGCCGATTGCAATGCCGGCGCCCTTTACGTCAACAGCGGCGGGCTGGTCCTAAGCAGCACGAATGTCATCAGCAATAGTAGTGGTTTCAATGGCGGGGGCATTCAAGCCACTGGGCCGGTCACCCTCAGCGGCGGTTTGTTCCAGGACAACCGGTGCACTCAGCCGTCGTGCGGCGCAGCCGCTCTGCTGGCGGCTGGGACGCTCAACGTCAGCGGCACGCAGTTCATCAGCAATACCAGCGTGGGTCCGGCTGGCGCGGTTTACGCCCCCTTTGCCGCCCGGCTTAACGGTGGTCTGTTCCAGAACAACCGCTGCACCCAGGACCTGTGCGAGGGCGGCGCGCTCTACGCCAACGACAGCCTGATCTTAACCGGCACGCAGTTCCTCAGCAACACGAGCCGCGGCCAGGGTGGCGCCCTGTTCGCGAACCAGCCAGCCACGCTGACGAACGTCATCTTCCGCAATAACCAATGTACACAGGACAATTGCTATGGCGGTGGTGTCTACGGACTGGCCAGCCTGTCCCTGAGCGCGACCCAGTTCATCAGCAATGCCAGTACCGCCTACGGCGGCGGGGCAGCGTCGGCCGCCTCCATTTCGGCCCGCAACACCCTGTTCCAGGACAACCGCTGCACCCAGGCCGATTGTCAAGGCGGCGCGTTGGCGTCGAATATCGGCCTCGCGCTAACCAACACCCAGGTCTTGAGCAACACTGCTGTAGGCGTAGGCGGTGGGGGCTATAGCGGCGGCCCGGCCTCACTCGACACTGTTCTGTTCCAAAACAACCGCTGCACCGCGTCCGATTGCCGTGGTGGCGGGTTGTTTGCCGCTAGCTCCCTCGGCCTGGTCAACCCGCAATTCATCAGCAATAGCAGTTTCTTCGACGGTGGGGGCATCCTCGCCATCGGGCCGGTCATGCTCAGCGGCGGTTTGTTCCAGGACAACCAATGCACCCTGACGTTTTGCATCGGCGGCGGCCTGCTGGCCGAAGCTTCGGCGGTCATTTCTGGCACTGTCTTTGATGGAAACAGCAGCCGCTCGCATGGCGGCGGGGCATATGTCGACGGCATTCTGTCACTGAGCGGGGCCGAGTTCCGCGGCAATCTTGCCGGCGTTGGGGGTGGGCTCAACCACTCGGGCGCCAGCGCCAATATCACCAACACCCTCTTCGCCGGCAACACGGCCAGCAGTGGCCACGGGGCCGCGCTTTCATTGCTATCGGCCAGCAGCGGAACGCTGGTCCACAATACAGTTGCCAGCGCCACCCTGGGCAGCGGCAGCGCGATCTATGTGCTGAACAACTCGGTACACCTGACCAACACGCTGGTCGCCGGGTATGCGGTGGGACTGGAGCGCGGCAGCGGTACCCTGACCGAAAACTACACCCTGTTCTCTGGTGTGACCCTGCCTTACAGCGGCACCATCAGCACCGGCGCCAACAGTATCACCGGCACGGCCGGTTTCGTGAACGCAGCGGTGGGTGATTTCCACTTAACTGCGGTTTCAAACGCAATAAATGCAGGCATTGCCGCCGGGGTTCTGGTAGATTTCGATGGCCAACCGCGCCCGGTCGCCGGCGCGACTGACATTGGCTTCGACGAGTTCTACTTGAGGCTGTACTTGCCCCTAGTCATGCGGTAGGGACTCATCTGTGTCTCCATGACATGAAGCGAAGCAACTCAAGAATCAATTTACTTGTTGAGGACGCGGAGAAATAATGTGTTCTGGAGAAGGGCAGAGGATGAGCGAAGCTATCGACCCTGGTACCAATAGACTCTATCGAAAATAAGCTTCTGTGTTCATGAAACACGTGTTTTCTGGGTCTTTTGATATGGCAATGTCGTTATTTCCGATAGAGTCTAATGTATAAACCTATACAACACAGACGCAGACACATAGGGACGACATATCGAGGGCCGCATTGGCCAGTGTCGGCCCAAATGGCGGGTGGCTGAAATGGTTAGCCAACACAATGGAGGCGACCACTCAATGCCCTCCTGCGCCTTGGGCCGCCCATCCCTTCTACGACGGAATGTTTTGCATAGCCGAAGCCCATTGGTCACTGCAGCCGAGCGGGTGGCGCGGCTGTTTGGGTCGGACACGGCAGTAGACACAATAGGGCAGGTAGCCCGGCGATCGCGGTCCAACGCCCCGATTGTCTGACAGATAGTCGCCCGGCATCATCCTAAACCTTCACACTTTCCACGTTAACATACTCTCGCGCGCCCTGTTTTGTCACAAACACGCCTCCTCCCCGGTCTAATTGGTATTGAGCAGGACCATGGAGGTAGACGATGGAATCCCAAAAGCAGGTTGTCGTGTTAGGTGCGGGTTACGCCGGGCTGATGGCGGCCGTGCGGCTTGCCAAAACGGCGGGCCAGTTGGCTTCAATTACCCTGGTCAACGCGGCGGAAGAGTTCCACGAGCGGACGCGGCATCACCAGTTGGCGGCAGGACAAGTCCTACGCCCCTACCCATTATCCACATTCCTGCGTGGCACCGGAGTCCGTTTTGTACGCGGTTGGGTGACGGCTCTCGATCCGGCCGCCCGGCACGTCGTCATATCGACCGGCGGAGGCGAAACCGCCCTATCCTATGATTACCTCATTTATGCTCTGGGTAGTATCGTGGATACTGGCGATGTCTACGGCGCCAAGGAGCATTGCTTCACGCCCGACCGTGCTTCGGCAACCGCGCTGGCGGAGCGGCTGCCGACCCTAGCGGCGTACAGGGGGCGGCTGTTGATCGTAGGCGGCGGCAACACGGGCGTGGAGGTGGCCAGCGAGCTGGCGGAGAGCCACCCCGGCCTAAAGGTGACGCTCGTGACGCGGCGTTCGTTTGCCCATAATCTGTCAGTGGGGGCGATGGCCCACATCCGGCGGGCGTTTGTGCGCCTGGGGATTGAGTATCGGGAGCACACCGAGATCATTCGTGTGGATGCGAAGGCGGCGCAGACGGCCCAAGGCGATACACTGCCCTTCGACGCTTGTGTGTGGGTGGGCGGGTTTGCTGTGCCGGAGCTTGCGCGCGAGGCCAGGCTGGCCGTGAATGCGGCGGGACAGGTGCTCATCGACCCGGCCATGCGGTCGATCTCACACGCGAACGTCTACGCGGTCGGCGATTCTGCCTGCCCGGTGGAGCCGCCCGGCACACCCCTGCGGATGGGGTTGTATTCGTCCATCATGATGGGCGGGCATGGGGCGGACTGTGTGACGGACGCGCTGCGAGGCCGGAGACCCAAGGCCTTTGGGCTATCGTACCTCGCGTTGGGCGTGAGCTTAGGCCGGCGTGATGGGGCGTGGCAGTGGCTGCACTGGGACACCGACAAGCCAATGAACTGGATTGTCACCGGTTACGCCGCGAATCTGATGCGGGAGTTCTTCGTGCGCTTCGCAGTGTGGGTCATCTATGCCCAACGCGTTGCACCCTGGGTGTTTGAGTGGCCGGGGCGGAGGAAGTTGTGGAGCGCGAAGCGTGGAGCGGAGAGCACGGACCGTAAACCGGACGACCGACGACGGACAACCGAAGGCGCGTAAGACAAAATGAAGCGTGGACGACCGGCAACCGATGACCGAAGGTGCGAGAAGCGCGATGGTGGATAACCAGGAGCCAATGGCCAACCACCTGGAACTCTTCCAAGCGCACCGGCCGCTGCTGTTCTCGATGGCTTATCGAATGCTGGGAAGCGCGGCGGAGGCGGAGGATGTGTTGCAAGTGGCCTACCTGCGGTTTGAGCCGGTAAGACTGGAGGCGATTGAGTCGCCCCGGGCCTACCTGGCGACGATTGTGACGCGGCTCTGCCTGAATGAGCTGACCTCGGCGCGAGCGCGGCGCGAAAATTACGTCGGTCCGTGGCTGCCGGAGCCAGTGCTCACCGCTTCGTTACCTGGACCGGAAGACCAGGCCGCGACCTATGACTCGATCTCGTTGGCATTCTTGGCGCTTCTCGAACGGCTGACGCCGGCCGAGCGGGCGGTGTTTCTTCTCCGCGAGGTGTTCGACTACAAGTATGAAGAGATTGCGGTGGTTGTGGAGAAGAGCCCGGCCGCCTGCCGCAAGCTGTTTGGCCGGGCGGAGGTGTTCGTGCGCGCAAACCGGCCGCGCTTCAGCGCCAGCCCAGAGGCGCACAGGCGGCTGTTGGAAGCCTTCATGCGGGCAGCCGGCCAGGGCGACCTGGCGGGATTGACCCAGTTGCTGGCGGAAGATGTGGTTTTTTGGGCCGACGGCGGGGGCAAGGTACGGGGAGCTGCCCTGCAGCCAGTGCGAGGCCGCGACGCGGTGGCGCAGTTTGTGTTGGGGGTAACGGCCAAGTTCTTGCCACCCGGGGCGCGCTTCGCTGTGGTCGATGTAAACGGTCGTCCCACCCTGCTCATCCGCCATCCCTATGGGTCACCGGCGTTCGTCATCAGCCTGGATGTAGCGGGCGCGGAGGTCAGCGCGGTGTGGGTGGTCGCGAATCCAGAGAAGTTGAAGGCGCTTTCGCCCTGAAAACGGGGCGCGTGGCCCGTCAAGGTTGCGCGGTTTATACGCTTGCGTTGTTGGCGAGGTCATGGAGACGCAGCGTTCAGGGCTGCGTTAGGAGGCGAGGCTGGTCTGGCGGGCGCAGTCGAGGACGAGAAAGTAACTTCCCGCGAGCACCGCGCACGCCTGCCCACACCGCGGGTGTTGGGTGATGCGGAGGGTGTACGTTCGAAGCCCTCCCCGCTTCTCGAAGCGTCGCCGATCGCATTGATCGGCGAATTTATTCAGCGGGCTCAGGATTGGGGCTCATAACCTATGGGCAAGGAGCGGTTGCGGTCCGGCCGGCTGGTTCAGAGTTGGGAACAGGCGTGATGCCCTGTACATACTCCGGTCATCCGTAAATCTGCTGTTGGT
>JAYUUW010000150.1:0-6243 GCA_043754665.1 Anaerolineales bacterium
CCGGTATCGGCGTCGCGCACCACGGTGCCAGGCGGCACCTGGATCAGCAAGTCATCGGCCGACTTGCCCCGGCTCTTGCGGGCAAAACCGTTCTGGCCCGCCTCGGCCTCGTACTCGCGCTGATGGGCAAAGGATTGGAGCGTGTTGAGGTGGCGGTTAACCACCAGAATCACCGCGCCGCCGTGGCCGCCATCGCCTCCATCGGGACCGCCGCGGTTGACATACTTTTCGCGGCGAAAGTGAACGGCGCCGTTGCCGCCGGCGCCGGAGCGCACGGTGATCGTGACTTCATCGAAATACATATCTGCATTATAGCTGGTCTATTCGTAGCGCAGCGCCTCAATCGGGCGCAGACCAGAAGCGCGGATGGCCGGGTAGATGCCGAAAAACAGGCCCACGGCGATGGAAAAGCCGGTCGCCAGCGCGATGCTGCGGAGCGACACGCTCGTATCGAGGTCGGGCACCGCTTGCTGGATGCCCCACGCGCCGGCCCACCCCAGGGCGATGCCCAGCGCGCCGCCTAGCACCGAGAGCACCACCGACTCCACCAGGAATTGGGTCAGCACATGGATGCGCTTCGCCCCTACGGCCTTGCGCAGGCCGATTTCCTTGGTGCGCTCGCTGACCGTGACTAGCATGATGTTCATGATGCCGATGCCGCCCACCAGCAGCGCGATGCCGGCAATGGCCCCTAAGAACAGCGTAAGCACATCGGTCACTTGCTCGAAAGCTGAGAGCAGGTCTTGCTCGGAGAGCACCGTAAAGTCGTCCTCGCCGCGGTAGGGAATGTTGTGGCGCTCGCGCAGCACATCGGTAAGCTGGGTGATGAGCGCGGCCTGCCGGGCCGGGTCGGCCGCCTTGACCAGGATGAGCGAGACGCGCGAGTCGCCGCGCACCGTGCGCACTGAGTACAAGCGGGCGGCGGCGGTGGTATACGGCACCATCAGCACATCGTCCTCATCGCCAAAAGGAGTCGCGCCCTTGGGAGCCAGAATGCCCACCACGCGAAACGGGTAGCCGTTGATGCGGATGGTCGCGCCCAGCGGGTCTTCATCCGGCGCGAACAGCCGGTTGAGGGTGGTCTGCCCGAGCACCGCCACGCGGGCGCGCTCTTCCAAGTCGGCGGCGGTGAGGAAGCGGCCGGACAGCAGCGCGTAGTTGCGGGCGGCCAGGTAGTCGGGCGTGGTGGCGCGCAGGGTGGTCTCGGCCGTGCTGTCGGCGTAGCGCAGGGTCGCGCCCCGCCCCAGCACCGGCACAATGGTGGCGGCATCGGGCACGCGCAGCGGGTCCATGAGCGCCTCGGCGTCTTCGAGAGTCAGGTAGGCGTTGCCGGCGGCGCGGCCGGGCGGGCCACTGCCGGGGCTGAACTGGCCGGGGAAGATGAACACCAGGTTGCTGCCCAGCCCTTCGAACTGTGCGCCGATGTAGCGCGATACGCCCTGCCCCACCGACAGCAGCGTGATGACCGCCGCCACGCCGATGGTGATGCCCAGCATGGTGAGGGCGGCGCGCAGCTTGTTGGCCGAAAGCGACCGCAGGGCGATGCGCAGGCTCTCGAACAGCATTAGAGGGGCTGGATGAGGTTAAGCTGGGCCAGATTCGGCTCGGCGCAGCAGAACCAATTTTCGCTGAGCGCGGGTGGCGTGGGGCGCAGGCGACCCCGCTTGGCGACCGGCGCCACCGGGCGGCCGGCGGCAGTGAGCGCCAGGGCGCGCAGCGCGGCGTAGGTGGCGACCGGCAATTCTTCCCGCGCATCGGCCTCGGCCACACGCGCCGACGCGGCAGCGTAGAGCGCGTCCATGCGCGGGTCGGGGTGGGTCCAGCGGTAGCCCAGGTCGGCCGGGTCGAGCGGGCCGAGCCACTGGGCGGCATCGGGCGCGGCCACCAGCGGCGAGCCGGGCGGCACCAGCAGGCGCACCGCCAGTTGGATGGGCGGGATGTGCTGCTGGAGGCCGTGCGCTTCCACAAAGTCGATCACGGCCAGGTAGTCGTCGAGTGTGGTCCAGGGGGTGAAGGCCACCAGCGTCGGCCGCAGCGCCAGCCCGGCGGCGTCGAGGATGGCCAGCGCGGCCGGTACGTCCTCGGGCGTGTGGCCCTTCGCCAGCCGTTCGAGCACCAACGGGCTGAGCGACTCGACGGCCGAGGTGACGAAGGTGGCCCCCAGCGCGGCGAACTCGGCAAACAGCGCGCGATGCTTGAGGATGTGCTCGACCTTGGTGGTGAAGTCCCAGGTGAGGCGCGGGAACTCGGCGTGCAGGGCGCGGGCCACTTTGAGCGCATGACCGGGGCCGTTCAGAAAGTCTGGGTCGCCAAAGGTGATGTGTTCGGCCCCCGCCGCCACCTGCTGGCGCACGTCGGCCTGCACCACTTCCGCCGGGACGATGAAGAAGCGGCCGTTGTAAATCGGCACGATGGGGCAATGCTGGCACAAGTGCAGGCAGCCACGCGTGGCCTCCACGTAGCCGGCCGTCCGCGCGAGGCCGTGGTGCATGTAGCGGGCATAGCGCGACAGCGCCGGCAAGTCGGCCCGGTCGGGCACGGGCAGCGCGGGGCGCTCCAGCAGCGGCGGCGCGGGGCGGCCCCGCAGCCCGAGGCCGGGCACGGTGGCGGGGTCTGCGCCCGCGGCCAGGGCCAGCGCCAATTCGACCAGCACGCTCTCGGCCTCGCCCGCCACGATGGAGTCGGCCTGCCCAGCGAGCAGATAGTCCGCGTTCAGCCCGGCATACAAGCCCCAGAAGCAGATGTGCGCGGCCGGGTTGGCGGCGCGCACGCGCTCGGCGGCGGCCAGCCCCAGCCGCAGCGCTGTGAGCATGGGCGTGGCGATGATGACGAGGTCGGCGGCGCGGGCCCGGACCTCGTCAAACGCGTCGACCGAGAGGTCGATGGCCGCCGCGTCTAGCCCGGCCTGCCGCAGCAGCGCCAACGGCCACGCCAGGCTCAGCGGCTGGTGGCCAAGGTCGTAAGTGGAGAGCAGCAGAATGCGCGGCGGATTATTCATAGCGAAGGGCCTGTATCGGACTAAGCGCCGAGGCGCGGATGGCGGGGTACAGGCCAAAGAACAAGCCAATGGCCGCCGAGAAGCCGGTCGCCAGCAGCACGCTGTCGAGCGTCACGGCCACGGGCAGGTCCGGCTGAAAGCTGGCGACGGCCTGTGAGCCGGCCGCGCCGATGGCGATGCCCAGCAGTCCGCCCAGCAGTGAGAGCGTGATGGCCTCGATGAGGAATTGCAGCAGGATGTCGCGGCGCTTGGCCCCCACCGCCTTGCGCAGCCCGATCTCACGCGTGCGCTCGGTGACCGACACCAGCATGATGTTCATGATGCCGATGCCGCCCACCAGCAGCGAGATGCCGGCAATCGCGCCCAGGAAGATCGTGAGCACGCCGGTCACCTCGCCAAAGGCCGAGATCAAATCGTTCTGCGTCACGATGGTGAAGTCGTCCTCGGCGCGGTAGTCGATGTTGTGGCGGTCTCGCAGCACGGCGGTGGCCTCCTGCGCTGCGGCCTCCATCGCGGCGTCGCTGCGGGCCTGCAAGTAGATGATGGACAAACCATACTGGCCGTCCGCGCCGCGCGCGTTAAAGATGCGCTGCTGCGCCGTAGAGAGCGGAATCAGCACCAGCGAGTCCTGGTCGCCGAACAGGCTGCCGCCCTGGCTCTCCAGCACGCCAATCACCTTGAACGGCACGGCGTTGATCTTGATGCTCTGGCCGATGGGGAACTCGCCATCGGGGAACAGGGTCTTGACCACGGTTTGGCCCAGCACCGCCACCCGCGCCACCGAGCGGTCGTCGGCGTCGGTGATGAAGTCGCCCTCGGCCACGAAGAACTGCCGCACCTCTTGATAGTTGGTGCTGACGCCGCTCACCTGCACGTTGAGGCTCTCGCGGCTGTACTCCACGCTGCCGAAGCCCAAATACTCCAGCGCCACCGCCTGCGCGGCCGGCACCAGGAACGGGTCGGCCAGCGTCTCGCCGTCGGCGTTGGTCAGCGGCTGGTCGCGGTTGGAGCCGCTGGGCGGGCCGGATTGCTCGTCCGAGCCGCCGGGGAAGATGAAGAGCAGGTTCGAGCCGATGCCCTGGAACTGCCCGGTGACGAACTGCTCCACCCCGCGCCCGACCGACAGCAGCGTGATGACCGCCGCCACCCCGATGATGATGCCGAGCATGGTCAGCGCGGCGCGCAGCTTGTTGGCGGCCAGGCCGCGCAGGGCAATGCGCAGCAGCTCGCCCAGGTTCACCTAGCCGCCTCCCAGCAGGTCGATCTCGTCGCGGGCGGTGCTCACCGCCGCCACATCGCCCGCCGCCACGCCGGACACCACTTCGGTATAGGCGTCGCCGCGCAGCCCGGTGGTGATGGGCACTTCGACCAGCGCCCCGCCCTGCTGCACGCTGGCATAGGCCTGGCCGGTGCGCCGGTCGCGCCGGATGGCCCAGTTGGGCACCAGCACCACGGCGTGCGCCTCAGCCACCACGATCTCGGCCGTGGCGCTCATGCCGGCGCGCAGGTCGGGGGCGCTTTCGTCCAGCGCCAGCCGCACGGTGTAGCTCACCAGCCCGCCGGCCGCGGTGGCGGTGGGCGCAATGCGCTCCACATGGCCCGTCAGCCGCACGCCTGGCAGCGCGTCTACGGTGATCGACACGGCCTGCCCGGTGGTGAGTTGCGCCACGTCCACCTCATCCACCGTCACGTCGAGGTGAAAGTCGGTCGTGTCCAGCAGCACCACGGCGGGCGTGCTGGCGGCGGCCGGCTCACCCACCTTGACACCCACGCTGCCCACCAGCCCGGTGAACGGCGCGCGCAGTTCGGTCTGCGTCAGCCGCAGCTCGGCTCGGTCCAGCGCGGTCTGCGCCTGCTTCACCGAGAGACTGGCTTGCTCAATTTGCAGGCCGGTCGCCCCGGCCAGCGTCTGGCTGAGCACGGCGCGGGCCTGCACAATCTGCGCGTAGGCCACCGATACCGGCCCATCGCCCGCGCCCTGCTGGGTCTGCGCCACTTGCAGTCGGGCCACTTCAGACGCGTAAAAGGCGGACTCCATGTTGGTCTTGAGGCTGTCGAGCGTGGCCTGCGGCGGCGCGAAGCGCGGGTTGTCGGCGGCGAACTGCACCAGGCTGTTGTACTGGTTGTTGAGCGCCTGGTAATCGGCCAGCAGGTTGTCGTAGCGCAATTGGGCGATGGCGGTTTCCTGATCGCCCGCGCCGGTGGTCAGGTCGGAAAGGCGGGCGTTGGCGCTGCGCAGGTTGGCCTGGGCCACGGCAATGTCGCCCTCGGCGGGGCCGGCCAAGAGCTGGTCGCGGGTGATCTCGGCCACGGTCACGGCGTCTTGCGCCTGCTGGACTGCCAGCGCCAGGGCCGTGTCGTCCACGCGCGCCAGCAACTGCCCCGCCTTTACAGTGTCGCCGCTCTCCACCAGCACCTCGGCCACCGTGCCAGGGATGGCAAAGAACAAGCTCGATTGCTGCGCCGGCAGGATGGAGCCAGTGGCGCTCACCAGCGCAGTGATGTCGCCCAACTGCACGGTCTCGGTGCGCAGCGCGGCTAACTCGGCAGCGCGGGCTTGCTCGGCCTGCCGCTGTTGATAAATGTAGTAGCCACCCGCCGCGCCCGCGATGACGACCAGAAGGATAAGCCAGGGGAGGAGCCGCCGTAGGAGCGTCATGTTAGTCGATGATGCTAAACGTGTCGCGCTGATCGCTGACCGCCGCGATCTCGCCCGCCGCCACGCCCGCAATCACCTCGCTGAACTCTTCGTCGCGCGCGCCCAGCGTCACCGGCACCTCCACCAGCGCGCCGTCGCGCAGCAGGCTGACGTAAGCCGTGCCGGTGTCGCGGTCACGCCGGATGGCCCAATTCGGGGCCAGCACCACATCGTGCACCTCCGAGACCACAATCGCGGCCGTGGCCGTCAGGCCGCCGCGCAACTGGTCTTCGCCGGCGGCCAGCACCAACCGCACGGGGTAACTGACCACCCCGGCGGTCACCTGGGCCACGGGGGAAATCTTCTCCACCGTGGCCGCCAGCACCAGGTTGGGCAGCGCGTCGAGCGTCACCGTCACCGCCTGGCCCGCCTGCACGGTGGCAACGTCTACTTCATCCACCAGCACGTCGAGGAAGAAGCGGCTGACATCGGCCAGCACAAAGGCCGGCAGCGGCCCGGCCCGCTCACCCAACCGCAGGTTAACCGCCGCCACCACGCCGTCGAATGGCGCGGTGATGACGGCGCTCGCGAGGTTGTGCTGGGCAAT
>JAYUUW010000151.1:0-1827 GCA_043754665.1 Anaerolineales bacterium
AAATCATGGAGCAGTCGCAGGATGGCTTTGTGCTGGCCCAGAAAGACCTCGACCTGCGCGGCCCCGGCGACTTCTTGGGCACGCGGCAGGCCGGGCTGGCGACACTGCGCATGGCCCGCCTGAGCGACCTGGCCACGGTCGAAAAGACCCGGCGCGTGGCCGGCGAGATTTTCGCCCGCGACCCGGAACTGAGTGCGCCCGAGCACCAGGCGCTGGCGGCGCGGCTGGCGCTGTTCTGGCAGCCGGGCGCCGGCGACGCCAGCTAAGGAGCATGTGTGGGCATTAAAGCCGTCTATCCGGGCACCTTCGACCCCATCCACTACGGCCACGAGGACATCCTGCGGCGGGCGGCCATCCTGTTCGATGAGCTGATTATCGGCGTGTACGACAAGCCGCTGAAGTCGCTGCTGTTCACGCCCGAGGAGCGGCTGGCGCTGGTGCGCACCTCGGTGGCGGGCATGGGCCGCGCCAACATCAGCGTCAAGGGCTACAGCGGGCTAACCGTGGACTTCTGCCGGTCCGTGGGCGCGTCGGTCATGGTGCGCGGCCTGCGGGTGTTCTCAGACTTTGAGCACGAGTTCCGCATTGCGCTGGCCAACCACCGCCTCGCGCCCGACATCGAGAGCCTGCCGTTCATCACCAGCGAGCGGCACACCTTCCTCAGCTCGACCTCGGTGCGCGAGATCGCCTCGCTGGGCGGCGACGTAAGCTCGATGGTGCCGCCGCATGTGGAAGCGGCCTTGAAACGCCGCTTCTTGGAATTGGGCGACGATGGCGGTAAAGTGGTGCCGATGACGTCCCTGCGGGATTAGGGGATGAGTACATCCTGGAATTGCATTCTCGGCCTACTTCGTGTATCTTAGGCCATTAAGATTGACCTTGAAGCGTAGGGCGAACCCCGCTGAGCGGGGGAGGTTGGCATGGACATTCTGCATTTAGTAGACCGCTTGGAAGAAGTCTTCAACTCGGGGACGGCGATTCCCCTCAGCCACAAGCTGATGGTGGATGAGGACCGGGTGCTGGAGATCATTGACCAGATGCGGGTCTCGATCCCCGAAGAAGTGAAAAAGTCGCAGCAGGTGCTGGCCCAGCGCGACCGCATTCTGGCGCAGTCGCAGGAAGAGGCGGCCCGCACCGTACAAATCGCCAAGGAAAAAAGCGAACAGATGGTGGGGCGCGAGGCGATGGTGCAGCAGGCCCAGGCCAAAGCCGAGCAGATTTTGCAGGCCGCCCGCGCCGACGCCGAGCAAATCCGCGCCGAGGCCGACGACTACACGCTCGACGTGCTGACCAAGCTCGAGGCCGAGTTGGTCAAGTCGCTGACGCAGGCCCGCAACGGCATCGCCCGGCTGCGCGCCGACGCGCCCGTCACCGAGCCGGCCGCCACCGCCTAATCGCCCCCTGTTCCGACCCACCCAGCAACACTCATGACGCGCCCTCCGGGGCGCGTTTTACTTTCCGCGCCGCCGGCCCCGATTTCTTCCGGGTTTTCCGCCCGACATCACGGCTGCAACTCCAATGTTGACCAGGGTGTATTGCGTTTCGCCGCGCACCCGCTATAATCTCCAGAAACTTGTAGATAGCTCCAAAACCTGAGGACGCCACCTGTGACCCTGCCCCCCTTGTCGTTACGCCTGCGCGAAGGCACCAAGACCTCGCACCGCCTGGCCGAAACCACGCCGTTTATCCGTGAGTTCTTTGCCGGCCGGCTGTCGCGCGCCGCGTATACCACCTTCCTGGTGCAGCTTCGGCAGGTCTACGCCGCTTTGGAAACCCACTTGGAGGAGCACCGGGCGCATCCGGTGCTCGCGCCGATGTACCTGCCCG
>JAYUUW010000152.1:0-2396 GCA_043754665.1 Anaerolineales bacterium
GCTATATTAACTGTAGTGCTATACTATTTGAAGTAGTGCGAGGCGCGAGGACCACCGATGATGACGTCGACTGACGAATTTTGCCCGATTAACGCCGCCGGCAACCTGCTGGGCCGTAAATGGTCGCTGCTGGTGGTGCATTACCTGAACACGGCCCACCCCCGCCGCCTGCGCTTCTGCGAATTGCAGACGGCGCTGGGCGGGCTAAACCCGGCCACGCTCTCGCTGCGCCTCAAGGAGCTGGAGCAGGCGGGGCTGGTCGAGCGCCACGCCGAGGGCGGCCAGCGCCTGCCGGTGGCCTATGGGCTGACCGCCATGGGCCGCGAGCTCGGCGCGGTGGTCGACGGCCTGAACGCCTGGGGCCACAAGTGGCTGACGCCCGCCGCGCCGAGCGCCGTGCCCGTGCGGCGGTAGTGACCGACCGAAGTTTCCGCCGGCCCGCGCTGGCGGCTATGACTCACTGGCTGCAACATCCACTCGCCGGAAAGGCATGACGACATGAGCACTGAAACTGCCATCCACCCGCAGACGACCATCGGCCACGTGCATTTGAAAGTGGCCGACCTGGACCGAGCGCTCAAGTTTTACACCGAAGTGATGGGCTTCGAGCTGATGCAGCGCATGGGCCCCAGTGCCGCGTTTATCTCGGCCGGGGGCTACCATCACCACATCGGTCTGAACACCTGGGAGAGCCGCAACGGCCCGCCGCCCGCGCCGGGAACGACTGGGCTGTACCACTTCGCCATCTTATTACCCAGCCGGCTGGAGCTGGCCCGCACGTTTAAGCGCCTGCTCGATCACAGTTGGCCGATTGACGGCGCCTCGGACCACCTGGTGAGCGAGGCCATTTACCTGCGCGACCCGGACGGCAACGGCATTGAGATTTACCGCGACCGGCCGCGGGCCGAGTGGCCGGTTCAGCCTGACGGCCGGCTCGCCATGGTGAGCGACCCGCTCGACCTGGGCAACCTGCTGGCCGAACTCGACAAAGCGCAGGCGGTTGAAACCGCTGCAACAAAAAGCTAAGCCCGCAGCCCTTTGGGCCGTCATGACCTGCGCGGGCTACGGGATAGAGGCGGTACGGGTCGAGTAGGCCGCTAGATTTCAGACGCCCAACCGCCTATCTAAAGGAAGTGTGGATGATGACGATCTTAGGGCTGCACCACATTACGATTGTGAGCCGCGACGCGCAGCGCACGCTGGACTTTTACACCCAGGTGCTGGGCCTGCGGCTGGTGAAGCAGACGGTGAACTTCGACGCCCCCAACAGCTATCACCTCTACTTTGGCGATGCGCTGGGGCGGCCGGGCACGGTCATCACCTACTTTGAGTGGCCGGGCGCTACGCGCGGCGCACCAGGGCTGGGCGGCACGCACCACTATGCCCTGCGCGTGCGCGACCAGCCGGCACTGCTCAAGTGGAAGCGCCGTCTGACCGACCGGCACCTTAAGGTCGACGGCCCGCTCGACCGGCACTACTTCACCAGCATCTACTTCACCGACCCGGACGGCACGATCATCGAGATCGCCACCGACGGCCCCGGCTGGACCCGCGACGAGCCGGCCGGCGCGCTGGGCCAAGAACTGCGCGCCCCGCCGCCAGAGATGCTGGTGAACAACCGCGACGAGGCCCGCATTGCCGCCGAGACCTGGCCCGCGCCGGTGCCGGCCATCACGCCCGACATGGCGCTTAGCAGCGGCCTGCACCACATCACCGCCATCGGGGCCGACATCCAGCGGACGCAGGCGTTCTTTGGCGATTTGCTGGGCATGCAGCGCGTGAAGATGACCTCGAACTTTGACGACCCCAAATCGGCCCACTGGTATTGGGGCGTGAACGGCGGCCAGCCCGGCACGCTCATCACCTACTTTGAGCGCGACCCGCGCAAGGAGAGCCGCGCGCGCATGGGCGCCAGCCAGACCCACCACTTTGCGCTGGCAGTGGCCGACGAGGCCGCGCAGTTGGCCTGGCGCGAGACGCTGCTGCAGGCCGGGCTGGTCGTGTCGCCGGTGCGCGACCGGGTGTATTTCAAGAGCATTTACTTGAACGACCCCGACGGCCACATTGTGGAATTGGCGACGCTGGGGCCGGGCTTCACCGCTGACGAGCCGGAGGCCGAACTGGGCCGGCAATTGCAGCTACCGCCCTGGCTGGAAGCCCAGCGGGGCGACCTCGAACGGACGCTGCGGCCCTTGCGGCTGGAGCCAGCCGAATAAGGAGCGCACCATGAGCATGAACAACGACTTTCACACCGGGCAGCCGGTACTAACGGCGGGCGCGCCCCCGGCCCAAGCGCGGGCGGCGGTGCTGCTGGTGCACGGCCGGGGCGCCTCGGCTGAAGACATTCTGACCCTGGCGAACGAATTTGGCATCCCCGATGTGGCCTACTGGGCGCC
>JAYUUW010000153.1:0-3335 GCA_043754665.1 Anaerolineales bacterium
GCCGCTGAGAGTCTCGACGACCTTCTCGCGCTGGCGCAGGAGCGGCAGGCCGGCGAAGGCGTGGGCGACCTCCTGCACGCGGGCGCGGGTGAGGGCCACAGTGACCTTGTAGGGGCCGGGGGCGTCAAAGGTCAGGCCGGCGGCGGGCACGCTGAGGCGGGCGCGCCAATGGTTGACCAGGTTCTCCAGCAGGCGGCCCATGCGCAGCGAGCCTTTGAGGCGGCTGCGGCGGGCGAGCGTTTGCTTAGGGCGCTCTTCAATTTGGCTGGAGAGCAGCGCGGCCAGGGTGCCATCGACCACGGGCTGGCCGGTGAGGCCGAGCCGGTCGAGCGCCCAGGCGTCGAGGGTGGTTTGGGCCAGGCCGGTGACGCCCAGCTCGGGCAGCACGTTAGCGATGTAGCCGAGAAAGAGTTGGTTGGGGCCGAAGATGATGCAGCGGTCGCCGTCGAGGCCGGTGTTGTTGCCAGGGTAGAGCAGGTAGGCCATGCGATGCAGGGCGATGGAGGTCTTGCCGCTGCCAGCGACGCCCTGCACGACGAGCACTTGCCGCCAGTCGGCGCGAATGAGGTCGTCTTGATGTTCTTGGAGCGAGGCGACGATGTCGAGCATGGTGGGGGCGGTGCCGCGCCCGGAGAGGATCTCGCGGAGGAAGGCGTCGGGGTCGACCAGGGCGGCGCGGCCGGCGGGCCGGGCGGCATCGGGGCGGGCGTCGTACTCATCGGACAGGCTGAGGAGGGCTTGCTGCTCGATGGTGTAGTGGCGTTTGAGGTGCAGGTTGACGTCAACACGGCCGTCGGGGCTTTGATAGTGGAAGGCGCCGGGGCGGCGGCGCGAGAACAGCCGGGCGACGGGGGCGCGCCAGTCGACGACGACGATGCGGCTGTTGCGCTCGAAACCGATCTTGCCAAAGTAGTAGGTTTCTGGGCCGGGGTGGTCGGTGGGGGTGAAGTCGAGCCGGCCAAAGTAGAGCTGCTTGCGCGCGCCCTTGAGGGTGGTGTACAGCTCGACCATTTTCCGGTGCAGGGCGGCGCTGTCGTGGGTGGTGAAGCCCTGGACTTTGAAGTTACCGACCTCGTCGATACGCGTCTCGAGATACGCAAAGGTGCGCTCGAGGTGGGCCTGCTCGGCGAGGAGTTCGGGATGGGTGGGCGGGGCGGCGGTGGTCATGGGTGGGTGTGAGTATCAGACATTAAAGCATATGTGGCGAGGGGGGTGGTTTGTGACAGCAGGGAAAGGCGTTGGCCACGAAGGGGCACAAATTGGGGAACGAATGGGCACGAATGATATGTGGGAGAACGGAGGCGGCGCTGGGGGGCGGGGTGGGATGGGAGAGGTGGTTGGTGGCAGGGGGATAGAGCTTAAAAACTTTGGCCACGAATTTCACGAATTACACGAATGGGGTTCGGGGAGCGCGGAGGCGGCGCTGGGGGCGGGGTGGGAGGGATGATCGCAGGATGGAGAGAGGGGAGAGGTAATGGTCGCCCTCATCCCCCGGCCCCATCCCGCGCTGAGTACAGCGTGAAGCGGGAAGGAGTGACTGTGTGATGAGGTGATGAGTGAACTGTCGTCATGTGGTTGCATGGCGGCGTCACCCTTGACATCGCCGTCATGCGCATTCGGGGTCTTGTCATTCTTGACATCGCCGTCACGCGCATTCGGGTTCTTGTCATTCCCGACATCGCCGTCATGGGAATCCAGGGTCTTGTCATTCTTGACAGCGCCGTCATGGCTGGCGAGCGGGCGCGGTGGGTGGGCGGCGGACGCGAGGGCAAGCCACCAGGCAGCAACACAGGACGAGGCGGGCAGCAGGGAGCGCGAGGACATGGGATGAGTGTGACAGGAAATTGTTCTACTAACAAGCGTTGGGGGGAAAGCCAAAGTATCAGGCGATACTTTTTTAGGACCCACGATGGGTGGGGGGAACGCGGGGGCTAACCGCCAGCGACGGCGGCGGGCGAATAGTAATCAGGCAGACGCGGGCGGGGGCGACAGGCGCGGGCCGACTTGGGCCAGGAGGAGGGCGTCGAGGCGCTCGAGGCCGGCGATGATCGAGTCGCCGAGGTAGAGGCCGGGCACGCGGGTGCGCCACTCGGGGGCGTGGGTGAAGAGGTAGCCGCCATAGGCGACGAGGGGCGCGCCGGTGGCGGCGGCCTCGGGCAGGTAAGTGGGCCAGTCGGCCAGCGCGGCGGCGGGCGCTTCGGTCATGGCGACCAGGACGATGGCGAGGGGCTGCACCTCGCGAACGAAGCGGGCCAGGTCGGCCAGCGGCAAGGTTTGGCCCAGGTAGGCCACCGGCCAGCGGCGGCGGCGCAGCAGCACGCCGAGGGTGATGAGGCTGCCCTCGTGCAGCTCGCCGGGGGCGCAGGCCAACACCACGGGCCGCACGCCAGGGTAGACCGGCGGGCCGCTCAACATCCACAGCAGCATGCGGTGGCGCAGATAGTTGGTCGCCAGATGCTCGGTGGCCACGCCCACCTGGCCCACCTGCCAGCCGCGCCCCATCTCATCCAGCACGGGATAAATCACATGCTCAATGAGCTGCTCGGGCGGGTAGAGCGGCACGGCCGCGTTGAGTACCTCGTCGGCGCGTTCGAGGTCGTGGGTTTGCAGCGCCGCCAGCAGTTGGGCGCGCACGACCTCGAGGCTCAGGCCGGAGGCCGGCGAGGGGGCCGGCTCGGTGGTGGTCCACTCGGGCGGCGGGCTGCTGGCCTCTAAGTGCTTGAGGGCGCGGATGGCCTGCGAGACCTGCATCCCTTGATCGATGCGGCCCTTGACCCAGCGCAGGCGGGCCAGCTCGCGCTCGGAATACAAGCGCTGCCGGCCGGCGGTGCGGGAGGTGGCCGGAAAGTCGTAGCGGCGCTCCCAGACGCGCAGGGTCGACACGGGCACGCCGGTCATGCGCGCGACCAGGCCGATATTGTAGAGCGGGGTCACATCAGTCGGCGACATGCGACCCGACCGGTCCGCTGCGATGGGCGGTAAATGTAGGAGAAATGGGAGTCACTGGGCACATTATCAATCGGATGGTCCGTTCCTTCAAGGGGATTGTACTCCAGAAGCCAGTATTATACAATACCTATTCAATAGCTTGACAATATATCAACAAACTAGTATAGTAGCGCCTACCACTGAGATGACAGACGTGGTGGTTGGGCCGGGTAGAAAAGTAAAGAAGGAGGCATGCAGATGCCGACAGCGATCGTGATTGGGGCAGGCATTGGGGGGTTGGCGGCGGCCGGACGGCTGGCGCGGGCGGGTTACCGGGTGACGGTGCTGGAGAAGGGCGCGACGCCGGGCGGGCGGGCCAGCTACATTGAGCAGGACGGCTACCGCTT
>JAYUUW010000154.1:0-7118 GCA_043754665.1 Anaerolineales bacterium
GTGCTCGACGACAGCACGCTGCTCAACCTCGACCTCGCCCGCCTGCGCGCCGTGCTGGCGCCCAAGATCGATGGCGCGTGGAATTTGCACACGCTTACCAGCGCGCTCACCCGCGACCTCCCGCTCGATTTCTTTGTGCTGTTCTCGTCCGCCGCAGGCCTGCTCGGCTCGCCGGGCCAGGCCAACTATGCCGCGGCCAACGCCTTCCTCGACGCGCTGGCCCACCACCGCCGTGCGCTTGGCCTGCCGGCCCTCAGCATTAATTGGGGCCCGTGGGCCGAGGTCGGGCTGGCGGCGGCCCAGGCCAATCGCGGCCAGCGGCTGGCCGTGCAAGGCCTGGCCGGGCTTACCCCTGCTGAGGGCCTGGCCGCCCTCGGCTATCTGCTGAGTCAATCGGCCCCGCAAGTCGCGGTTATGAAATTCAACTTGCGCCACTGGCGTCAGCTCTTCCCGCGCGCCGCCAGTTCGCGGCTGCTCACGCATCTGAACGGGTCAGAACCGGCGGCGGAGGACACCACCGCCGCCAGCCGGGCCATGCGGGCGACGCTGCTGGCGGCGGCTCCGGGGCTGCGGCAATCACTGCTGGAGACGCACTTGATCCAGGAGATTGCCCAGGTGCT
This sequence comes from Anaerolineales bacterium, assembly GCA_043754665.1. Lineage (GTDB taxonomy): Bacteria > Chloroflexota > Anaerolineae > Anaerolineales > UBA6663 > JADZEK01. Next base: position 621 of record JAYUUW010000154.1, read on the forward strand.
GCGGCTGTCGCTTGATCAGATCGACGCCAAGACTCCGCTGCCCACTCTCGGCCTCGACTCGCTCATGGCGCTCGAACTGCGCAACCGCCTCGAGCTCAGCCTGGGGGTGACCCTCTCGGCCACGTTGATCTGGGGTTATCCAACCGTCGCGGCCCTCGCCCCGTTCTTGGCGGAGAAGCTGAGCCTGCCCCTGGAGGTCACCACCTCGGCCCCGGCCGCCGAGGCCGAGCCAACCCCTCCCAGCGCCCCGCCGTCGTTGGATGAGCTTTCGGAAGAATCTGCCGCCGAACTGTTGGCTGAAAAACTGGCCGCGCTGGATCGGGAGTATCGCGACGATGAGCCCTACTGAGCGGCCCGACGCCCTCTCGCCCGTCAAGCGTGCCCTGCACAGCCTGGAAAAGATGCAGGCCAAGCTCGACGCCGCCGAGCGCGCGAAGACCGAGCCGATTGCCATCATCGGCATGGGCTGCCGCTTCCCCGGCGGCGCCGACACGCCCGAGCAGTTTTGGAAGCTGCTGCGCGACGGCGGCGATGCCATCACCCCGGCGCCGGCCGAGCGCTGGGGCGCGGCTGAGTTGGCTCGCCTGCAGGCGGCCGGCTTGGGCAACATCTGCTGGGGCGGCTTCCTCAACCAGGTCGATCAGTTCGATCCCACCTTCTTCGGCCTCTCGGGGCGCGAGGCGGCGGGCATGGACCCGCAGCAGCGGCTGCTGCTCGAGGTCGCCTGGGAGGCATTGGAAGGCGCCGGGTTGGCCGCTGATCGCCTGGCCGGGAGCGCCACAGGCGTCTTCATCGGCATCTGTTCCAGCGAATACGCCCTCTACCATTTCGCGGATCGCGAGCAGATTGATCCGTACGCCAGCACCGGCACCGCCTACAGCTTGGTGGCTAACCGGCTGTCGTACCTGCTCGATTTCCAGGGGCCGAGTATCGCCCTCGACACCGCCTGTTCGTCGTCGCTCGTAGCGCTGCACCTCGCCTGCCAGAGCCTGCGCTCCAACGAGTGCAGCCTGGCGCTGGCGGGCGGCGTCAACCTCATCTTGTTCTCCGAAGGGTCCATCTCGCTGGCGAAGTGGGGCATGCTCGCCGCCGATGGGCGCTGCAAGACGTTCGACGCCGCGGCCGACGGGTATGTTCGCGGCGAGGGCTGCGGGGTGGTGGTGCTCAAGCGCCTGAGCGATGCCCTGCGCGATGGCGATCCGATCCAGGCCCTCATCCGCGGCTCGGCCGTGAATCAAGATGGGCGCAGCGCCGGCCTGACCGCCCCCAACCTGCTGGCCCAGCAAGCGGTCTTGCGGCAGGCGCTGGCCGGCGCGCGGATGAAGGCGGCCCAGGTTGGTTATGTGGAAGCCCACGGCACCGGCACGCCGCTCGGCGACCCCATCGAATTCGAAGCGCTCACCGCCGTCTATGGCGCGTCGCGCTCCGAGGGCGCGCCCTGTCTGCTCGGCTCGGTCAAGACCAACATCGGTCACACCGAAGCCGCCGCTGGGGTGGCCGGCGTCATCAAAACGGTGCTGGCGCTGCAGCATGGCGCGGTGCCACCGCTGCTGCACTTCAACGTCCTCAATCCCAACATCTCTTTGGCCGGAACGCCGTTTGCGATCCCCACCACCCTGACGCCCTGGCCGGCCAGCGCGCAGCCGCGCTGCGCCGCGATCAGTTCGTTTGGCTTCGGCGGCACCAACGCCCACCTCCTGCTCGAGGAAGCACCGGTGAGCGCGGTGACGGCGACCCCGCCCGCTGAGCGGCCGCACCTCCTCACGCTCTCAGCCCGCTCGACCGAGGCCTTGCGAGCCATGGCCGGCAACTACGCCCAGCGCCTCCGCGCGCCCGAGTCTCCGGCCTGGGCCGACCTGGCCTTCAGCGCGAACAGCGGCCGCGCCCTCTTCTCGCAGCGACTGGCCCTGGTCGCCGCCAGTGGCGACGTGGCGGCCAATCGTCTGGCGTCCTTTGCGGCGGGCGAGGCGGCGGTTGACGCCGCGGACCAGGCCGACAGTTTCTTGATCTCCGGCTACGCCCCCAGCAGCCGTCAACCCAAAGTGGCCTTTCTCTTCACCGGCCAGGGCGCGCAGTACCCGCAGATGGGCGCGCAGCTTTACCAAGCCCACGCCGTCGTGCGGGCGGCGATTGATCGCTGCGCTGAGTTGCTCCACCCGCACCTCGACGTGGACCTGCGCCGCTTGCTCTGCGACCCCGCCGAGGCCCACGGGGCCTTGCTGTCGCAAACTCGCTACGCGCAGCCCGCGCTGTTCGCCCTCGAGTGGGCCCTCGCGCAATTGTGGCTGTCGTGGGGCGTCAAGCCGGTGCTGCTGCTCGGTCACAGCCTCGGCGAGTTGGTGGCCGCCTGCCTGGCCGGCCTCCTCTCGCTCGAAGACGCGCTGCACTTGGTCGTGGCGCGGGGCACGCTGATGCAGGCCGCGCCATCCGGGGCCATGGCGGCTATCTTTGCGAGCGCCGAGGCCGTGCAGGCCAGCCTGCCCCCCGGCGGCGACGTGGGCCTCGCCGCGCTCAACGGTCCGACCGAAACGGTCATCGCCGGAACCGCCGAAGCGGTGGCGGCGCTGGTCAGCCAGTTCGAAGCGCAGGGTGTGCGCACGCGCGCCTTGTCGGGCCGCTATGCCTTTCACTCGCCCTTGGTCGCCACCATCCAACCGGCCTTCGCCCAGGCTATCAGCGGCCTCACCTTCGCCGCGCCGCGCCTGTCGCTCATCAGCACCCTCACAGGCAAGCTCGCCTCGGCGACTGAGATGGCGCAGCCGGACTATTGGGTGCGCCAGATCACGGCGCCCGTGCAGTTTGCGCCCGCGCTCGCTGTCTTGCTGGCGCAGGGCGTCAATACCCTCCTCGAAATCGGGCCGCATTCAACGCTGCTCGGCATGGCGCAGCACACCCCCGCGGCCGCGGACTGCCTGGTGCTGCCCTCGCTGCGGCGCGGCGCCGAGGCCACCTCCACGCTCCTGCGCAGCCTGGCGCGCCTCTTCTGTGCCGGGGGCCAACTCAACGGCCCGGCGGTCAGCGAGGGAACCCGGCGGCGCGTGCCGTTGCCAACCTATCCCTTCCAGCGCCAGCGCTATTGGCTTGAGCGCTCTATGCCCACGCCCCCGGCCGCGCCACCGCCCGCGCCCGTGCGCGCGGATTGGTACTTCGTGCCGCGCTGGCAGCCGGCTGCCCCGCCCGCCGCCAATGTTGCCCTGCCCACCGCCTGGCTGCTGCTCGCCGACCGCAGCGGCGTGGCCGAAGCGCTCGCCCACAAACTGCGTGAGACCGGCGCCGTCGTCCGGCTCGTCACGCAGGCCGATGTGGCCGGCGACTGCCACGATCCGGCGCGCCTCGCGCCGCTCCTCGCCGGAGCGCTGACCAGCGAGCCGCAGCGGCGCTGGGGCGTCATGCACCTGTGGTCGCTCGACCTGCCCGGTGGTCTGCCGCACGACCCGGCCGCGCTCCGGGCCGCGCTGGCGTTGAGCTGCGGCAGTGCGTTGGCCCTCGTGCAGGCGCTGCTCGGGCGCGCCGCGCCGGCCCGCCTGTGGTTCATCAGCCAGGGTGCCCAGCCGGTGCGGCCCCATGAGTCGGCCGCCGTGGCGGTGGCCCAAACCCCCCTCTGGGGTTTCTGGCGCAGCGTGGCGCAGGAGCACCCCGAGTTGTGGGGCGGGCTGATCGACCTTGACCCGCAGGCCGCGCCCGAGGCCTCCGCGCTTGGGCTGCTGGCGCTGCTGTCCGCGGCCGGCCCCGAGCAATGGGCCCTGCGCGCCGACCAGCCGTATGCCCTGCGCTTGGAGCCCCATCAGCCGGCGGAGGAACCCTTCCCCATTGATCCCGAGGGCAACTACCTGATCACCGGCGGGCTCGGCGGGATGGGTCTAGCGTTGGCCCAGGGCCTCGCCGCCCGTGGTGCGCGTTACGTGGCGCTGCTCAGCCGGCACGCGCCGGCCCCTGCCCAGCAGGCCGCCCTTGATGCGCTATCGGCGCGCGGCGTGACCGTCCATCACTACCTTGCCGATGTGTGCGACGCCGAGGCGCTGGCCAGGGCCCTCGCCGCCCTGCGCGCCGTCGCGCCGCTCAAGGGCATCATTCATGCCGCGGGCGTGCTGGATGATGGGGTGGCGCTGCGTCAGAGTTGGGAGCGCACCTGGGCGGTGCTCGCGCCCAAGGTGCTGGGCAGTTGGATGCTGCACCAGCAGACCGCGTCAGATCAACTCGATTGGCTGGTGCTGTGCAGTTCGGCCGCCGGACTGCTGGGGGCGCCGGGCCAGAGCAACTATGCCGCCGCGAATACCTGGCTCGACGGTCTGGCCGTGCTGCGGCAAGGGCAGGGGGCCGTGGGCGTGAGCCTGGCCTGGGGGCCGTGGGCGGCGGGCGGCATGCAAACCCGGCGGCCGCGCGCCGGGCTGGGGACGATCAGCACCGAAGCCGGGCTTGAAGCGCTGGCGGCCGTCGGCGCGGGCGCGTTTGCGCAGGTGGCCGTGCTGCCGCTCGATCCGGCGGCGCAGTTCGCCGACCACACGCTGCCGCTCCTGCTGAGCGCGCTGGCCGCGGGGCGACCGGCGGAGGCGCCCGCCAGCAACCCGGCGCCGTCCGCGCTGCGCCAGCAATTGGCCTCGGCCCCGCCCTCGCGCCGCGCCGAGCTGCTGCGCGACCACCTGCGCCGCGAAGTAATTGGCGTGCTGGGCCTGCCGCCCGGTCATCTGATCGAGCCGCAGCAGGGTTTCGTCGAGCTGGGCCTGGACTCGCTGATGGCGGTCGAGTTGCGCAATCGGCTGCGGACGACCCTGGGCCTGGACACACTCTCGGCCACGCTGATCTTTGACTACCCGACCCTGGACAGCCTCGCCGGCTACTTGAGCCAGGAACTGTTGGATCTGAAGCCCGCCCCTGAAGCTCCGCCGGTTCAGCCGCTGGATAGCGCCGAGCCGCTGGCCCTCATCGGCCTCGGCTGCCGCTTCCCCGGCGGCGGCGACAGCCCCGCCGCCTTTTGGCAGATGCTCAAAGACGGCGTGGATGCGGTGAGCGAAGTGCCCGCCGACCGCTGGGACGTGGAGGCCTTCTACGATCCCAACCCCGACGCGCCGGGCAAGACCTACTCGCGCTGGGGTGGGTTCGTGCATCACATTGATCTGTTCGACCCGCAATTCTTTGGGATCACGCCGCGCGAAGCGGCCAGCATGGACCCGCAGCAGCGCCTGCTGCTCGCAGTCGCCTGGGAGGCGCTCGAATCCGCCGGGCAGGTGCCCGCCCACTTGCTTGGCAGCCGCACCGGCGTCTTTGTCGGCATCGGCAGCAACGACTACGCCCAGGTCCACATGCAGACCGCTGACCCGGCGGACATTGACGTGTACTTTGGCACCGGCAACACTAGCGCCGCCGCCGCCGGCCGGCTGTCTTACGTGCTCGGGCTGCAAGGGCCCAGCATGTCTGTGGATACTGCCTGCTCGTCGTCGCTCGTGGCCCTCCATCTGGCCGGCCAGAGCCTGCGCGCCGGCGAGTGTGACCTGGCTCTGGTCGGCGGCGTGCAGGTGATGCTGTCGCCGGCCACCTCGATCTTTCTGTCGCGGGCGCACGCCTTGGCCGCTGACTCGGCCTGCAAAACGTTCGACGCCCGGGCCGATGGCTATGTGCGCGGCGAGGGCTGCGGGGTGGTGGTGCTCAAGCGCCTCAGCGACGCCCAGCGTGACGGTGATCCGATCTTCGCGCTGGTGGCTGGCTCGGCAGTCAACCAGGATGGCCGCAGCGCTGGGTTTACCGCGCCCAATGGCAAGGCACAAGAAGCGGTTATTCGCGCGGCCCTCGCGCAGTCTGGGCTTGAACCGCGCGCCGTTGGTTACGTTGAAGCGCACGGCACCGGCACGCCGCTCGGCGATCCCATCGAGGTGCAGGCCTTGGCGGCGGTGCTCAGCGCTGGGCGCAGCGCTGACCAACCGCTGCTCGTGGGCTCGGTCAAGACGAACATCGGCCACCTGGAAGCCGCCGCCGGCATCGCCGGGCTGATCAAGACCGTCCTGGCCTTGCACCATGCGGCCATTCCGCCGCACCTCCACTTCGAGCACCCGAACCCCCACATTCCCTGGGCCGACCTTCCCCTCACCATCCCCACGCGCCTAACCGAGTGGAACAGTCCCACGGCGCGCGCCGCCGGCGTCAGTGCCTTCGGCATCAGCGGCACCAACGCCCATGTGATCCTGCTATCGGCCCCGGCCGCGCCCCTCGCGCCGCCCGCTGTGCCCGATGAGCCGAGTCTGTTGCCGCTCTCGGCGCGGACGCCGGACGCCCTGCGCGCGCTGGCCCGGCAATATGCTGCCCTGCTGGCGGACCCCGCCGCGCCGCCCCTGGCCGACCTGGCCGCCGCGGCGGGCGTGGGCCGCAGTCACTTCGCGCAGCGCGCCGCGCTGGTAGCTGCGACTGCGGCTGAAGCCGGCGCCGCGCTCACTGCCCTGGCCGCGGGCCGAACGCACCTTGCTCTCCAAATCGGACAGATCCTTCCCGGCCGTCCGGCCCCGCGCG
>JAYUUW010000155.1:0-2524 GCA_043754665.1 Anaerolineales bacterium
CTGGCCGCCATGCAAATGGCCGCTGAGGCCGGCAGCGGCGTGCCCGAGAACAATGCCTGGACCCACACCCAGGTGGCCTGGCTGCACTTCAACCACGGCGATCTGGCCGGCGCTGAGGCCCAATTACAGGCGGCCCTGCGCGCCCTGCCCAATTACGTGCCGGCCCGCGCCGCGCTAGCCCGCGTCAAGGCCGCGCAAGGCGACCTGACCGGCGCGCTGGAACTCTACGAAGCCGTGGTGCAGGTCATGCCGCTGGCCGAGTACGTCATCGCCCTGGGCGACACCTACACCGCCGCCGGCCGCCCCGCCGACGCCCAGCAGCAATATGCCCTCGTTGGCGTGCTGGCGCAGTTGCAGCAGGCCAGCGGCGTCGACACCGATTTAGAGCTCGCGCTGTTCCAGGCCGACCACCCCGGCCTCACCGCCCCGCTGGCCGACACGCTCGCCCTGGCCCGGCAGGCCTACGACCATCGCCCCACCCTCTACGCCGCCGACACGCTGGCCTGGGCGCTCTACCAATCGGGCGAGGCCGCGGCGGCCCAAGTGTATTCCGACGAGGCGCTGCGGCTGAACACGCAAGACGCGCTGCTGTGGTTCCATGCCGGCATGATTGCCCTGCGCCTGGGCGATACCGCTGGCGCGCAAGCCAAGCTCCAGCAGGCGCTGACCATCAACCCGCACTTCTCGCTGCTGTGGGCGGCTGACGCCAAGGCCGCCTGGCAGCAGCTGCAAGCGAACTAAGGAGCCCTCCCCATGACCGATGTCGTCACCCCCACCGACCGCCGCGCCCCCATGAGCGCCGCCCCGCTAAAGTATGCCGCCGACGGCCGGGTCGATTGGGGCAATATGTGGGACTCGTTCTGCGAGCTGGCCCAGGCCGGCGGCCCGCCCCACCGCGCCACCCCGCTCACCGCGCCCGCCCAGCCCGACCCCGGCAGCCTGGCCTACCAGGCCGCCCTCTTGGAGATCATGCGCGGCGTGCGGGAGGTCAGCGGGCTGCCGGCGCTTCCGGCCGCGCCCGGCTGGGTGGCACTGGTGTGCGCCTCGGCCGGCATGGCGCGCTGGCTGGCCGCCGCCTGCGTGGCCGAGAACGTGCAGGCCCGCGCCGAGGGCCGCGACCTGTGGCTGCCGGTCGATGGCACCTACACCGTTGCCGGCGAGATCAAGAACGTCATCACCGTGGTCGCCAAGACCACCCACTATTGGGCCGTGCATGTCACGCCTGAGATGCAGCGCACGCTGGCGGCTGAGGCCTGGCTCGACCAGATGAGCGCGCGCCTGCGCGGCTGGCTGCGCCCCACCGGAGGCCGCTAACATGCGCCCCCGCCCCGGGCGGTTCGCCACGTTGGCCGTGCTCGCTGTGCTCGTGGCGCTGATGGGCGGGCTGCTCACGCCCCGCCCCGCCGCCGCGCACAGCAACGCCCACCCGCTCGGTAACTTCACGGTCAACACCTACAGCCGTCTGGAGCTGTACGGTGACCGCGTACGCGTGCGCTATGTGATTGACATGGCCGAAATCCCCACCTTTCAGGCGCTGCCCGCCATTGACCAGGACGGCGATGGCGTCGTCAGCGACGCCGAGAACGCGCAGTACCGTGCCACCGCTGTGGAGGCCGCGCGCCAGGGCCTCGCGCTCGTCGTCAATGGTCAGGCGCTAAGTCTGCAAACCCTCGCGTCTGACCTGAGCTTCCCGCCGGGGCAGGGCAACCTCGCCACACTGCGGCTGGCGGCCTGGTTCGAGGCCCCGCTGTCCGCCGCCGAAGGGCAGGCGCTGGCGTTGACCTTTCACGATGCCAACCCCGGCGAGCGCATCGGCTGGCACGAGATCGTCCTCCAGCCCGCCGCCGGCTTGCGCCTCGACTCCGGCGATGTGGCCACCACCGACACCAGCGACGAGCTGCGCGCCTACCCTGACGACATGCTCGCCAGCCCCCTGGATCAGCGCGCCGTCAGCGCCACGTTCACGGTGCTGTCGCTTGTCGCCAGCCGCGCCGCCGCGCTGCCCGCCGCAGCCGGCGCGCTGGCCGCCAAGCCAGCCGACCCGTTTGCGCGCCTGGTGCATATTGAAGACCTCAGCCTGGGCGTGGTGCTGCTGGCCCTGGTGACGGCGGCGGCCTATGGCGCGCTGCATGCCTTCACGCCCGGCCACGGCAAGGCCATGGTGGGGGCCTACCTGGTCGGCGCGCGCGGCACGCCCAAGCACGCGCTGCTGCTGGGCCTGACGGTCACCGTCACCCACACCATCGGCGTCTACCTCTTGGGCGGCGTCACCCTGTGGGCCTCACGCTACATTCTGCCCGAGCGCCTTTACCCGATCTTGGGCGTGGCCTCGGGCCTGCTGGTGGTCGCCATTGGCGGCGGGCTGTTCATTAATCGCCTGCGCATCGCCCGCCGGGCTGCGCCGGCCCACACCCACGGCCCCAACGATCCGCTCAGCCACGCGCATGCCGGCGGCTCGGCCCACCAGCACCTGCCGGCCGCCGGCCAGGCCATCACTGTGCGCAGCCTGCTGGCGCTGGGCATT
>JAYUUW010000156.1:0-2726 GCA_043754665.1 Anaerolineales bacterium
GCCTGGCGCATGTCAAGCAGGAATTGCGTGGTCGCCAGCGCTTCGGGCGAGTCGAAGTTGGGCGTGCCGTCGGCCTTGTAGAGTTGGCCACCCAGCGAGTAGAAGACCAACAGCCACCACTGCCAGTCGGCCATGGAGCCGGCGTCCACCGGCTGCAGCGCCTGCTGGGTCAGTGAATTGGTCGCGGGATCAATCACCGTATTGGCCTGGGCAAACGTCACCCAGTCGGCGAAGTTCGGCGGCGGGAGCGCGCCTTGGGCCAGGTCGGTGCGGCAGAAGACGTAGCGCGGCGCGGTGAAGATGGGCAGGCCGCGCAGCTTGCCTTCATACTTGGCATTTTCCAGCGCCGGGCCAAAATTCGAGATTTCCGGCCAGGCGGCCGCGCCCAAGTAGGGGTCCATGTCAGCCAGGCTCTGGCCGTAGAGCGTGTTCATCTCGGAGCCCAGGTTGATGATGTCGGGTCCGTCGCCGGCGGCGAAGAAGCCGCTGAAGGTGGTGTCCCAACCGCTCCAACTGCCTTCAGTGATCTCGACCGTGACGCCAGGGTGCGCGGCGGTAAAGGCCGGATTAATCTCACTGTTAAGCCAGGCAATGGTGTCGGGGGTGTAGTCCAACAGGTAGATCCGCAAGGTGACGGCCTCGGGGGCGGTGGTGGGGGCCGGGGCCGGCGTGTTGGCGGGCGCCTGGGTGTTGGCGGGCGCGGTGGTGGGGGTAGCGGCAGCCGGGCTGCACGCGGCGAGCACCAGGCTGACAATGCTCAAGACATAAAACAGTTTCATACGCATGGAGAATCTCCTCCCCGGAAACATGGCGGACGGCTGCAACAACGAAAGCGGTCGTACGCGAACGAGTTTGAGCGGCGGGTTCACCTCCTTAGGCGGCAGCGGGCCGGGCATCCGGGTCAGTCATTTGAGATTGCAGCCAATCAGTCAAGGCGGTGAGGGTGGCGAAGCCCTGCCGCTGGGTCGTCTGCGGGTCTTCCAGGCTAAAGCGCCAGACGGGCGGCGTGGGCCGGTCGCCGCGCTCCTCCCAGAAACGCAGCAGGTACGAACGATAGACGGGCGGACGGTCTGGGGCGGATGGCTCAGTCGGCATGGGATGAAGGTCCATGTTTGCTCACTAGGGCGATTATGCCCGAAGATCGTCCAGAGATCGTCCAGAGATCGCCTTTCGGCCAAAAGCCGGAGTACAATTTCGACCATGCTCACGCAGCCTGACCCGATCCGGTTGACCGAAACCCTGCCCGCCGCCACCGACCCCGATTTACTGGTGGGCGTGGATGGCGGCGGCAGCAAGACGACGGCGCTGCTGGCGGACACCGCCGGCCAGGTGTTGGGCCGGGGCAGCGGCGGCCCCTCCAACGTCAAAACGGTGGGCGAGGCCGACGCGCTGGCCACCGTGCGGGCGGCCATCCGCGACGCCTATGCGGAGGCGCAGTTGCCGGTCACCTGGCCGCGCGCGGCTTGCCTGGGCCTGGCGGGGCTTGACCGCCCCGAGGAGCAAAGGCGGCTGCGGCCCGCCGTGGAGGCGATGCTGCCCGGTGTGCCGGCGATCATCGTCAATGATGTGGAGTTGGTGCTGGCCGCCGGCACGCCCGAGGGCTGGGGGATCGGGGTGATTGCGGGCACCGGCGCGATTGCGCTTGGCTGCACGTCGGAGGGGCGCACGGCGCGCGTGAGCGGCTGGGGCTGGGCCATGGGCGACGAGGGCAGCGGGTATGCCCTGGGCCAGGCGGCGCTGCGGGCGGTGGCGCGGGCGGCCGACGGGCGCGGGGCGCGCACCGCCCTTACGGCCGCGATCCTGCGGCACTGGTCGCTGGCCACACCCGAGGCGCTGCTCGGGGTCGTCTATCAAACGCCCTTTCCGCGCGCGCAAATTGCGGCGCTGGCCACTTTGGTGGAGGCGGCGGCGGGCGCAGGGGATGAGATCGCCTTGCAAATCACGCGCGCCGGTGGGCGCGAACTGGCGCTGGCTGCCCTCGCGCTGGCCCGCGCGCTCGAGTTTTCCGGCCCCATCCCCGGGGCGCTGGCCGGCGGGGTGTTGGTCAATGGCCAGGGCGTGCGCCGTGCCTTTGTCGAAGCTTTAGAGGCGGGCGGGCTGCGGCTTGATCCAATGGCGTTGGTGGCGGAGCCGGCCCAGGGCGCGGTGGCCCTGGCGCGCCGACTGGCGGCCAAGACCGCGCCACTCTGAGACGGGCTGCCAGTCCTTCGATTTTGAGCCGAAATTCCTTGACCGCCGGTTTGGCGCTCACCTGCAGAGCGGGACATGCAAAAGGGACCGGCGCCGTGCGCCAGTCCCAAGGTTGAGGTGACTTCATAAGAGTAGGCCGGGAGGGGGTCGAACCCTCACGCTCTTTCGAGCAGCGGATTTTAAGTCCGCAGTGTCTGCCATTCCACCACCGGCCCATGTAAAACCCTCGGATATTTCAGCGTCTTCTGTGTCTACTGTGCTTCATTCTCCTACTGCGTACAGTCTATTGTCTGTAAATAGTCTGTAACTACTCAAGTAACAGGCTCATTCGGTCGGCCGCTTCGTCTTCGATAGGGGCCAAGACGTGCGAATAGGTCGACAGCGTAAGCGTAATTGTACTATGACCCAAGATCTGAGCTACCACGGCTGGGTTTGTGCCGGCTATCAAGTGTAGGGTGGCGCACAAGTGCCGCAGATCATGGAAGCGGATGTCTGGGAGGTTGGCCCTCACCAGCACCGCCTTGAATTCTTTGACC
>JAYUUW010000157.1:0-8103 GCA_043754665.1 Anaerolineales bacterium
GTGGTGGCGGCCGGCCTGGTGGTCTATGCCGGGCGGCGCGGCGCCAAACCTTAAGCGCGCGGCGCAATTCACCGCTGGCCGGCTGTATAATCGCCCCACGGTTCACCGGCGGCGGCCGGACACGGCCGCCGCCACGCTCTCATGCTTATGAATAAGCCGATGACTGTTGAAAAAACCGCCGCTGGGGCTCAGGGCGTGCCCTTAACCGAGGTCATGGCGGCGAAACTGGCCGCCCTGGCCGGCCTATTGGAGTGACGGTATGCAGCGCATGATGATCGTGGTCGCGGTAGTGTTGGCGTTGACGGGCGGCGTGTGGATGGCGCAGGGCATGGGCCTGTTCCCGGTGGGCGGCATGGCCAACGATATGACCTGGACTTACGTTGGCCTGGTCTTGGAAGTGGTGGCCGTCGGGCTGCTGTTGTACGCGTGGCGCTCGGGCGCGCAGCCGCCGCCCACGCGCTAGGCCGCGCTGAGGCCCGGTCGGCCGGCTTATGGCGTTGCGCTCCCCTTCCGGCCGCACCTTAACCCTCACCTGGCCCTTCGGCCGCACGGTGCTGCTGGCGGCGCTGCTGCTGGCGCTGGCGGCGGGCGCGGCTGAAGGCGTGGCGCGCGTGCCGGCTGTGCAGACGCGCCTGACCCTCACCAGCACCGACAACCCCAACCCCGACTTCGACCAGCTACTCTTTGAACTGGACCAGCACGTGGCCCAGCACGGCCCACTCGACTGCGTGGTAATCGGCAGCTCGCTGGCGACCGTCGGCTTTTCGGCCGATGAGTTTTCGACAGCCTACGCGGCGACCGGTGCCGGCGACCCGCCAAACTGCTTCAACTTCGGCCTGGCGGCCCTGGTGGCGCAGCAGGCGGGGCCGCTGGCACGCCTACTGGTAGCGCTCTATCATCCCCGCTGGCTGATCTTTGCCACCAGCGCCCGCGACTTTAGTCCGAATTTGGACCTGGCCGGCTACACGCCCGAGAATGACCTGACGCGCGGGGCTTGGGTGCGCTACCGGCTGGGCGAGGGCTTCTCGCTGACCGGCTGGCTGGTGGACAACTCGCGGGCTTATCGGGCCGCGCTCGATGTGCGTCGGGCACTGTTGGCCGGCCCGCTCAGCCGCGCCCCCCTCCCCTCGCCCGACCTGACCCTGCCGCCCGACCCGGTCCAAGAAGATCGTTTGTTCGGCCTGCTAGCAAACTATCAGCCCACGGCGGCCGGCCTGGCGGGCTTACAACAAGTCCTGGCCCTGCAAGCGGAAGGCGCCAGCGTGTACGTGGTGGAGATGCCCGTCCACCCGACCTACCTGGCGGCGTTCACCCACGGCGCGGCCGACCTGGCGCTGTTTCGCACGGCCGTCCAACAGCCAACTATGGCTGCCGGCGCGACATTCTGGTCGGCAGAGTTGGAGCTGTCGCTGTCGGACGGTGATTTTGATGACCGCCATCACCTGAGCGCCGCCGGCCGGAGCGTCTTTAGTAGCTGGCTGGCGGGCAAGCTGGCGGTGGTGCCCTGATGCCGCTGCCCGCGCCGATCCTGGTGGTCTTGGCAGTGGCGGCCTTCGCGGGCCACTATGCGCTGCCGCGCCGCTGGCAGAACGCCTGGCTGCTGTTGGTGTCGTACGGCGTGGTGGGGCTGTGGGGCTGGCCGGTGGCGGCGCTGTTGGCGGCCAGCACGCTGCTCAACTTGGCGCTGGGGCGCCGGGTACGGGCTGAGGGCCGACCGCGCCGGGGGGTGTTGGCGCTGGGCCTCGCTGCGAACCTGCTCTTGCTGCTGCATTTCAAGCTGGCCGATTTCTATTTGCCGGGGCTGGCGGCGCTGGCCGCACAGGTGGGGCTGGCCGACCGCACCGGCGCGCGGACCGTGCTCGCGCCGCTGGGCCTGTCGTATTACACCCTGCAAGCGATTGCCTATCTGGTGGCAGTGTATCAGGGCCGCCTGGCGCCCGCGCCGGGCTGGGTGGCCTTCCCGCTCTACCTGGCTTACTTCCCCAAACTCATCGCTGGGCCGCTAGAGCCGCCGGGGCAATTTCTGGCGCAGTTGGAAAAGCCACGCATCGTGGATAACGCCGCCGTGGCGCGCGGGGCAGGCCTGATCGTGCTCGGGCTGTTCCGCAAGATCGTGCTGGCGGACGTGCTGTTCGGCTATATCCCCGACCTGGCCTTTCACCGCCCCTTCTTATACGGCCGGCTCGACCTGGCGCTGGCGCTGGCCGCGTATGCCTTTGCGCTCTACAACGACTTCGCCGGTTATACCAACCTGGCGCGGGGCGTGAGCGCGCTGTTCGGGCTGGAGCTCTCGCCCAACTTCGCGCAGCCGTTCTTCGCGCGCAGCTTCGGTGAGTTTTGGAACCGCTGGCATATCTCGCTCTCGCACTGGCTGCGCGAGTACGTTTTCTTTCCCCTCAGCCGCGCCCTGCGCCGCCGCTGGCCCGACCGAACCCACCCAGTGAACGTGCTGGTGCCGCCGTTGGTGGTGATGCTGGCGAGCGCCGCGTGGCATTTCACTGCCGCGCATAAGATGGTGCTGGTGTGGGGCGGGCTGCACGGCCTGTACCTGGCAGGCGAGCAGTGGCTGGCGCGCGGCGGTCCGGCGCTGCCCCCCGACCGCTGGCCGCGCTGGCGGCAGGCGCTGGGCGCGCTGGTGGTCTTTAGCCTGACCAGTTTGGCGTGGGTGCCCTTTCGGCCCGGCATTGGCTTGTGGCACACGCTGAACTATTGGCGGTCGCTGTTCATCAACAGCGTGCCGTCCACGTTCGATGCGCGCGTGCTGGTCGTGATCGCGTTGTCGTTAGGCTTAGATTGGCTGCAAGCCCGCACGGGCGACGAGGTGTTTGTGCTGCGCTGGCCGCTATGGGCGCGCGCACTGACGCTGGCCGCGGTGAGCGCCGCGATTGGCTTCTGTTTAGCGCCGGTGGGGGTGACGCCGTTTGTGTATCAGGGGTTTTAGGAGCGGCGACGGCCGAGCGCGATCCAGCCCAGCAGGGTCAGCGCGCCCAACAGCACCAGCGTGATCGTGGTGGCGCCCGCCGCTAACGCGCCCAGCCCCAGCAAGCCCATCAAACCTGAGATTGTGATCTTGCGGAACATGTCGTCCTCCGGGCGGCCGGCCAAGCGGGCCGGGCAGCGCTTGTCAACAAGACGGCGGCCGGGGTACAGGAGTTCCGCACTGGCCGGGTCCGTGGGCCGCGCGGTCGAAAACCGCCCCAAACTCATCCACAATATGGGACGTTTATCACTTTTCGCGCCGTGGGCGGTACATTAGGCTGACGCCGGACCTATCGCTTGGGGATTGGACGCTATGAAAACTAATACTTTCTTGCTGGCCGGGCCACTGACCCGCTGGCTCAGGCAGCACCCGGTGTTGGCCTATTTTATCTTGGCCTATGCCTTCTCGTGGTTGGTGGAATTGCCGCTGGCAGCATCGGCGCAGGGGTGGCTGCCGTTCGCTGTGCCGCCGGCGCTGCACTACCTGGCCGCGTTCGGGCCGCTGCTGGCGGCGCTGCTGCTCACCGCCGCCACCGACGGCCGCGCGGGCCTGCGCCACCTGTTCGCGGGCCTGGGGCGCTGGCGCGTTGGTCGGGGCTGGTGGCTGTTCGCGGTGCTCGCGCCGGTGGCGTTGTTTGCGGCGGCGGCCATCACTGGTTACGCCCTCACCGGGCAGTGGGCCGATCTGGCGCTGCTGGGCGAGGTGGACTACCTGCCCTACCTCACGCCGCTGGGCGCGTTGGGGCTGTGGCTGTTGACGTTCGGCTTCGGCGAGGAAGTGGGCTGGCGCGGCTACGCGCTGCCGCGCTTGCAGCAGACGCATAGCGCCTTGACGGCCACGCTGCTGCTGGGCACGGCCTGGGCGTTCTGGCATCTGCCGGCCTTCTTCTATAAAGACACGTATATGGCCATGGGGTTGGCCGGCGGGCTGCCGATGCTGCTGCTGTCAATCCTCGCCGCCTCGCTCGTGTTCACCTGGTTGTACAACAGCACCCACGGCAGTTTACTCGTGGTGATTGTGTTCCACGCGCTGTTTGATTTTCTGTCGGTGTCGCGGGCCGGCGGCGAGCAAGCGCCCGCCATCATGAGCGCCGGGGTGATGGTCTGGGCGGTACTGGTGGTGGTGATCTTCAGGCCCGCGCACCTGTCGCGGTCGCCCAAGCACACGGGCTAGCGCCGCCTTCTGACCGCCGCCCGCTAGCCCTGACCCAAGAACCGCACCGCGTCGGCCGCGTCCTCGGCCAGGTAGAGCAGTTGCTTGTCCTCCGGCCGCACGTAGCCGTCGGCGGCGCGCATGAAGGTCGCCAGGGTCTCGGTCCACACTTGGCCGACCACTACCAGCGGCTTGGCCTTGATCTCGCCGGACTGCATCAGGCTCCAGGTTAGCGCTACCTCGGTCAGGGTGCCAATGCCGCCCGGCAGCGCCAGGGCCGCGTCGGAAAACTCCACCAGGTGATACAGTCGTTCGCGCAGCGTCTCAAAGCGTTTCTCCTCGCGCACCCACGTGTTCGCTTTGATCCCACGCCAATTTTCGATCAGCGTGCAGGTCACGCCGACCACGTGGCCGCCGGCCTCGCCTGCGCCGCGCGAGGCCGCCTCCATCATGCCGCCGTAGCCGCCGGTGGCCACGGTCCAGCCGGCCTGCGCCAACTGCGCGCCGAGCGTGCGGGCCTCTTCGTAAGCCGGGTCGCCGGGGCGCGGGGCCGCGCCGCCAAAGATTGAGATGACTTTGCTCATGGGGTCTCCGTATCGGGGGCCGCCAGCGCGAGGGCGAGGCGGCGCCAGGCGGCGTCGTCAGGGCCGGGCGTGTAGGGCCGGTAGAGCGTCAAGCGGTCGAGCAGCCCGGCGTAGCGCGCCCGCAGCGGCCCGGCCAGGGCGGCCAACGGCGCGCTGAGAGCGAAGGTGTCGAGCATGGCGTCGGTGACGAGGCCGGGCATGGCCGCCCAGTCGCCGCGTGCGGCCTTGGCCGAGAGCGCCTCGCCCACCGCCTCCCAGCCGTGCAGGGCCAGCACCGGCCGGTAGGAGGGCGTGGAGGCGTAAAACGCAATCTGTTGGCGCACAAAACTCACGTCGGCCGGAGTGGTCGCCACCAGCACCGACCCGGCCACCTGAATATCCGCCAGCCTGCGGCCGGCCCGCGCTGCGCCCCCGGCCAGCGCCGGGCGCACCACCTCCCGCAGGTACGCGGCCGAGTGCAGCGGGTGCACATGGTAGCCCTGGCACAGTTCGCCGGCCAGCCGGGCCAGCCCGGTGTTCACCCCGGCGATGTAGATCGGCACGGCGCTGTACGGGTGGGGGGCCGGGCTGAAGAACGGCGTCATCAACGTCAGCTTGTAGTGCGCGCCGCGAAAATTCAGCCGCTCGCCGGTCTGCCAGGTGTGCCACACGGCGCGGATGGCCTGGATCAGTTCGCGCAGCTTGCCGGCCGGCGACTCCGGCCACGCCAGCCCGAAGCGCCGCTCAATGTGCGGCTTGACCTGTGTGCCCAGGCCCAAAATGAAGCGTCCGCCCGATTGCTCGGCCAAATCCCAGCCCACATGCGCCAGGGTGAGCGGGCTGCGCGCCAGGCCGATGGCGACGGCCGTGCCGAAGTGCAGCCGCGTGGTGTGCTCGGCGATCAGCGGCAGCGGCAAAAAGGGATTGTGCTGGGTTTCGGTGGTCCAGGCGGCGGCGAAGCCCACCGCCTCGGCGGCGCGGGCCAGCGCTGGGGCAGCGCGCAAACTCTCGGGGGCGAAGGCGGCATCGAGCAGCATGGGCCGGCTCGTTATGGCAGCGCCGTTAAAATCCACAGCGCGGCCATGCCGACGATGACCGTGAGGATGACGTTCTTGGTGCGCCAGGCCACCAGCGCCGCCAGCGCGCCGGCCAGCAGCCGGGCGTTGCCCAGCGAGAGGTCGAGCGTGCCGCCGGGCAGCACCAGTTCGGGCACGATGATGGCCGTAAGCACGGCCGGCGGCACATAGCGCAGGCTGCGCACCAGCAGCGGCGGCAGCGTGACCTTGCCCAACGCGCCGATGAGCGAGAACCGGATGGCGAAGGTCACCAGCCCCATCGCGATGACGGTCAGCCAGAGCGCCATTAGCTGTGCTCCTGGGCGCTGTCGGGCTCAGCCGGCTGGGGGGCGCCGGTCAGCGCTTCGACCAGCAGGCCCGCCGCAATGCCCACCACCGCCGCCACGATCAGCCCCAACTGCAGCGGCAGCCCGTGCGCCAGCACCGCCGCCAGCCCGGCCGTCCCGGCCGCTGTGATGACGGCCCGGTCGCGCAGCACCGGCAGCAGAATGCCGATGAAGGTCAGGGCCAGCGTAAAATCCAGCCCCCAGCGCGCCGGGAGCTGCGCGCCGACCACCACCCCCAGCAGCGTCGAGAGCTGCCAGGTGCTCCACAGGGTCAGCCCCGAGCCCAAGAAGAACCAATGCTTGTGCGTGGCGTCGCTCGGCTGCTGGTAATGGCCGATGGTCGAGGCATAGGCCTCGTCGGTGAGCAGATAGGCCAGCAGCACCTTCCAGGGGCGCGACAGCAGGCGCACGCGCGGCGCCATGGACGCGCTGTAGAGCATATGGCGCAGATTGACCACGAAAGTGGTTAAGATCACGATCGGGTAGGGCACGGCCGGCGTCGCGCTCAACTGCCCGACGGCGATGATCTGCGCCGAACCGCCAAAGGCGATCACCGACATCGCCAGGACGACCGCCGGCGGCAGGCCGGCCGTGCTGCCCAGAACACCGAAGATCAACCCAAAGGGCGCGACACCGACCATGAGGGGCAGCGTGGCGCGCACGCCGCCGAGAAACTCGCGGCGGGGGGGAGGGGGAGTGGACACCGCGCCATTATACGCGGAGAGAAACGGGAAAGCGCCAGCGAAAAAGGGGCGGCCAGGGGGCCGACCCAGCGCACCGCTGAGCGCGCGCCGTTGGGCCATCACTCATCCCCCGGGGCGGTGTCGGCCCCGGCCGCCGCGGGTGTAGGCTGGCCCGTGAGCGTTTCAACCAGCAGGCCGACGGCAATGCCCACCACCGCCGCGACAATCAGGCCCAGACGCAGCGGCAGCCCGTTGGCGGCCACGGCGGCCAGCCCGGCTGCCACCGCGGCGGCAATCACGGCGCGGTCGCGCAGCACCGGCAGGATGAGGCCGATGAAGGTCAGCGCGATGGAGAAGTCGAGGCCCCAGCGCTCCGGCAGTTGCGTGCCCACCAGCACGCCCAGCAGGGTCACCAGCTGCCACGAGATCCAGATAGTGAGGCCCACACCGAGGTAAAACCAGTGCTTGTGGGTCACGGCGTCGGCGGTTTGGTAGCGCCCGATGGTGACGGCATAGGTCTCATCGGTGAGCAGGTAGGCCAACAGCCACTGCCAGCGGCGCGGCAGGTGGCGCAGGTAAGGCCCCAGGGAGGCGCTGTAGAGCAGGTGGCGCAGGTTCACCACGGTGGTGGTCAGCACCACGATGGGGTAAGGCACCGGCGGCACGGCGCCGAGCTGGCCGCCGGCGATGAACTGCGCCGACCCGGCGAAGACCAAGGACGACATGGCCAGAGTGATGAGCGGCGGCACGCCGGCCGCGGCGCCCTGCACGCCATAGATCAGGCCAAAAGGCAGGTCGGCGGCCAGCAGCGGCAGCGTGGCGCGCACGCCGGCGAGGAACTCGCGGCGGGGAGTGGGTGGCGTGGACACCGGGCCATTATAAGTGGAGAGAAAAGAGATAGAGATGCTGCGCTAAGAAAAAGGTGAGGCGCGAAGGACGGGTCAACGCATGGTGGGGCCGTAAGACACTGGACCTTAGCGGAAATAGAAAACTGACCAAGCGATCATAGCCGAGCGCTTAGGGGCAGGCATTTGGGTACGTCGAGCGGTGAGATTCTTCGCGCGCGACCGGAGCGGTGGTAGCGGCGCTGCGCGACTGCGCTCAGAATGACAGTTGATTTGTTGGGGTGCAGTCCGAGGGTTGGGAAACCGGGGCGCCGCCCGGCCTTTTTCTTAGCGCAGCATCTCTTTCTTTTTTCTCTTCCGCTTCCCCTACACGCGCTTCAGCCGCCCACTGACAAGCGCGTTTTTGAAACCTGTTACCATTAGTCATAACCCGCTTCCAACCAAGCGGGCGGTTTGAGGCCGCCTGCACCCGACAGCC